>VXRC01000042.1:23275-156353 GCA_009838645.1 Gemmatimonadota bacterium
TTAGTGTGGTGGTGGGGGGGGTCTGTGGTCGGGGGGAGTCTCTGGGGGGTTGCTCGTGCAGTCTTTGATGCGGGTGGGCTTCCGCCCCGCGCACCCCTCCGAGGTCGCCATCACGAGGAATTCGACCGAGAGCATGAACATCATTGCCCTCGGCCTCGACCTGAAACCGGAAGACGAGATCCTGACGACCACCCACGAGCACTACGGCGGCTGGTCCTGCTGGCAGCACCGGCACGCACAATTCGGCAACCCGATCCGGAAGCTCGACCTGTACGATCCGCCGGAAGACGAGGACGAGATCGTCCGGCTGTTCGAGGAAGCCATTCGGCCGGAAACCCGCGTGCTCAGTTTCTGCCACGTCACCTGCACGACGGCCTGGCGCCTGCCCGTCAAAAAGATCTGTGCGATGGCACGCGAGCGCGGGCTCATCACGGTCGTCGACGGGGCGCAGTCGGTGGGCATGATCGCGGTCGACATGAAGGACCTCGGCGGCGACTTCTACGTGAGCAGCACGCACAAGTGGCTGTTTACGCCCAAGGGCACGGGTCTGCTGTACGTGGATGACGCCGCACAGGACAAGATCGGACTGGGTTACTACACGGGCGGCGGGCGGCCGACGGCGAGGCGTTTCGAGAACAACGCGTCCCAGAGTCACGCGCCGCTGGTGGGATTCGCCGTGGCCGTGGATTTCCACAACGCCATCGGTACCGGCCTGGTCGAGGACCGCGGCGCGGCCATGGCGAAATGGCTCAAGACCCGTCTTTCCGACATACCCGGCGTTCGGGTCTGGACGCCGATGAGCCGCGCGCTCTCCGCGTCCATGGTATCCTTTTCCATCGCCGGCATGACCTCCTCCGACGTGGGCACGCCGCTCCGGGAGAGGTACCGGATCCACAGTCGCGGCCTGCACGAAGGGGGCTACCACGGCGCACGCATTTCCTGTGCCATGCACAACAGCTACGAAGAAATGGAACGAGTCGCCGGCGCCGTGAGAGAAATCGCGGCTAACCGGTGCTAGAGGTGCTGAAAACGGATTCATATCAGCGTCCGACAGAACAGGTGTGAAAATAAGAACAGGTGCACACAACGCGGGAGAACGGATCATGTCCGATACTGCACTTACCATAAAGGCACTGAAAGACAGATTGGGAGATGCGTTCGCGGAGAACGTCGTCCTGCGCATCAAACGCGACGGCGAGTACGCGGAATTCACGGGATCGGAAGCGGCCCGCCGGGCCGACGCGCTCGCCGGACTGCTCGCCTCCCTCGGCCTGCAGCACGGCGACAGGGTCGCGCTGCTGGCGGCCAACCAACCCGAATGGGGCATCGCCTACCTGGCCATCGTAGGGCACGGAATGACGGCCGTACCCATCGACCGGCTGTTGAAGCCCGGTGAATACCAGCGGATTCTGGAGGATTCCGGGGCGCGGGCCATCGTGGTGTCCGACGCCTTCCGGGACGACTTCCATTCCATCGCCGGTTCCCTGCCCGAACTCAAGCACGTGCTGAGTCTGGAAGAAGTGATGGCCAGCGATACGGACGCCGCCGCGCCTGACAGCCAGGTCAGCCCGGACGACCTCGCCGTCCTGATCTACACCTCGGGCACGACCGGCCGGCCCAAGGGCGTGATGCTGTCCCACCGCAATATCATGTCCAACGTGTCGGCCGCCAGCCAGGTCATATCCATCACTTCCGACGACAGTTTCGTATCCGTGCTCCCCCTGCACCATACCTTCGAGTGCACGGCCGGGTTCCTTGCGCCGGTCTACAACGGCGCCATGGTGTCCTACGTGGGCAGCCTCAACTCGAGAGACATCGTCGAGACCATGAAGGACTCCAGGGCGACGATCATGCTGGCCGTCCCGCTGCTTTACGAGAAGATGTACCAGGGGATCATGCGCAAGGTCGGCTCCCAGCCCGCGGTCACGCGGACCGTGTTCAACCTCCTGATGGGCGTGGTGAAACTGGGCGAGAAGTTCAACAAGCGCATGGGCACGGCCCTGTTCCGGAGCCTTCGGGACAAGGGCGGGCTGGGGACGATCCGGTTCTTCGTGTCCGGTGCCGCCGCGCTGCCGCCCGAAGTAGCCGAGGGATTCGATCGGCTGGGGCTGCGCATCCTGCAGGGTTACGGGCTCACGGAAACCTCTCCGGTCGTTTCCGTGCACCGCGTGGAGCAGCCTCCGAAACCCGATTCCGTCGGACCGCCCATAAACGGCGTGGACGTGGAAGTCGTGAACCCGGACGACACGGGCGTGGGCGAACTCGTCGTGCGGGGCGATAACGTGATGCTGGGCTACTACAACAATCCCGAGGCCACGGCCGAAGTCCTCAAGGACGGCGCGCTATATACCGGCGATTCGGGATGGATCGACGACGAGGGACATGTCCACATCGCGGGCCGGCTCAAGAACGTAATCATCACCCGGGCCGGCAAGAACATCTATCCGGAGGAAATCGAGGGTGAACTCGTCCTCAGTCCCTACATCGCGGAAGCGCTCGTCTTCGGCGCCGAAAACGCGGATACGGGAGAGGAATACGTCCGTGCGGTCGTGGTACCCGACTTCGAAGTCCTGGAAGAAGAAGGCACGCCGGACGACGACGAGACCCTGACCGCGCTCATGAACCACGAGGTGCGGGAGCGTTGCCGGAACCTCGCGGACTACAAGCGCGTCAGAGAAGTGGAGCTGCGCCGGGAAGAGTTTTCGAAGACTTCCACGCGCAAGATCAAGCGTTTTCTGTTCAAGACCGGGCAGGAAAGCCCCGCGGAGGACACCGCCGGCCAGTAAGGGAGATGCCGCGATCCCCGCAAGGCGGAATCACGATTCATGGACAACAGGCTACACCCATCCGATTCGGATCCGGCGCCCCATTCCTCGGAGGATACGCTCCCGCATGCCATGCGGCCGGACGAAGCCGGGCGGCACCACACCCACTGGCGCCGCCCCACCTTCCTGTTCGCCTGTACCTTCCTGACCACCCTGATCTCCGGCACCATCATGGAGCACCCCACGGTCCCCCCGCTGGTTGTGCTGTTCACCCTGGTGACCGTCCCGGCGCTTCTCCTGGACGGTTTGCCCTTCTCCCTGTCGGTGCTCGGCATCCTCATGGCCCACGAGATGGGCCACTATCTCTACGCCAGGTGGTACGGCGTCCATACGTCCCTTCCACATTTCATTCCCTCGCCCTTCTTCTTCATCACGCCGAATCCGGGTACTTTCGGCGCCGTCATCGTGACGAAGGCGCCCTACCCGAACCGGCAGGCCCTGATGGACATCGGCGCCGCCGGTCCCATCGCCGGATTCATCGTGGCGGTTCCGATCATGGCGTACAGCCTGATCGGCGCCCGGGTGGATCTCGTCCCCGGTGAGGGAGAGGGTCTTTACCTGGGCGAACCCCTGGTGTTTCAGGCGCTCGCCTACCTGATTCACGGTCCGCTGCCCGAGGATTACACCATTTACCTCGATTCCGTGGGCCTGGCTGCATGGTTCGGCTGCCTGGTCACCATGCTCAACCTGTTGCCGGTGGGCCAGCTGGACGGCGGCCATATCCTGTATGCCTTCACGGGGGGCGCGGCCGGAGGCAGGCGCCTGCAGAAAAACCTCGCGCTCGCGAGTTTTGCGGCGCTGGCCGTGCTGGGGTGGTATTCGCCTGGGTGGTGGGTGTTCGGGGTGCTGCTGCTGTTGATGGGCAGGTTCAGCGGTTTCCGTCATCCCGCGCCGGTGGACGACGCGGCGCCGCTTCCCGGGCACAGCAAGTGGCTGGGCTGGCTCTCGGTCCTGGTCTTCATCCTGACCTGCATGCCGGTGCCGATCTCGTTTACGTGACCATAGCCTTAAAGACCGGCGCGGGCGATGCGGACGATGCGGGCGGTCAGGCGGTCCAGGTCGGGCGGTAAGGGCGGCCAGGCAGTCCGGGCCGGGCGGTCCGGAGTCAGCTAATCAGCAACCGTTCCAGTTTCTTGTGGATTCGTTCGTCGCCCCCGTCGATACGGTGGGCCTTGAGCAATTCATCGATCGCCCGGGCGTTCTCGCCCATGATCTCGAAGATGGATCCCAGCGCGTAGTGGGCCGCGAAATTGGTGGCGTCGAGTTCGAGCGCCTTCTGGTACTCTCCGACCGCCAGTTCCCATTTCTCCTGACGGACGAAGATCTCCGCGAGACTCATGTGGATTTCGGAGTTGTCTCCATCCCACCGCAAGGATTCCCGGTACGCGGCGACGGCCTCGTCGTACATGGTCCGCCGCTTGTACACCATTCCCAGGAGCTTGTAGGCCTCACCGTTCCGGGGTGAACGGCGGATGACCTCGCGGAAGCAGTTGGTCGCCTTCTCGAATTCGCCGAGATAGCAGTAGATTCGGCCCAGGTCCTGGAAGAGGGCGTCCGTTCGGTATCCGCCCTCGAGGGCGTTCAGCATGTAACCGCGGGCTTCGCTGTAGCACTCCTGCTTCATGTAGATCAAACCGATATCGTACTGTACCGCGACCTTTTTCGGATACGCCCGTGCGCACTTGCTGAGCCATTCGAAGGCTTCGCTCGTGCGGCCGGTATACATGAGTCCGAGGCCCAGGCCCCGCAGGGTCCAGTAGTCGGACTGGTTCCGCTCCACGCGCTCGAAGCAAAGGCGCACGATGGTCTCGTAGTCCTTCTTCACCAGGAGGAGCTTGAGCTTATGAGACCAGAACCACATATTGATTACTCTTTCACGAACGGCCGGCACCGTAAAAGGGGGTTCTATTCCGGAGGAACGGGACACGCGGCGCCATCATCCCGATACCCTGAATATACGGGGGTTCGGCAGGGGTGTCAAGCGGCCCGGCCGGCTGGGCTTCGGGGTTTTTCTTGTGGTCGAGGGAAGTGGAATCGGGGGTCGAAATCAGATGAAGAGAACACGATAAATGACAGCCAGGGAAGAAGTTACGGGCATCATCCTCGCGGGAGGGAAGAGCAGCCGGTTCGGCTCGAACAAGGCACTCAGCCGGATTGATGGAGACCGGTTGATCGAACGGCTTTGCCGGACGGTCGATTCGGTGACCGGACGGATGATGCTGATCACCCATACCCCGGCGGACTACGCCTTCCTGAAGCTGGAAAGCCGGAAGGACCTGGTTCCCCGCTGCGGGCCCATTGGCGGCATCTATACCGCGCTCAGGACGGCGCATACGCCACTGTGCCTGTGTGTCGCCTGCGACATGCCCTTTGTCAGGCCGGAATTCCTGGAATACATGGTGGAGCGGTCGGCCGGTTATGACGTGGTCGTCCCCGTGAACGACGGACGCGTGGAACCGCTGTGCGCGGTTTACCGGGAGACCTGCGTCCCGGCGATCGAGGACCGGATCCATGCGCGCAGATACAAGATCGCCGGATTCTTCGACGAGGTCCGCGTCCTGCGTCTTGCACCGGAGGAGGGTGGGTTCCACGATGACGACATGTTCTTCAACATCAACGACAGGACGGATTACGACGAAGCACTGAAGCGCATGACGGACCGGGCGCGCTAGCCGGACCAGCCGCGCGAACCGGACCAGCCGCGTTAGCCGGACCAGGCGCGCTAGCCGGACCAGCCGCGTTAGCCGGACCGTCCCTCCACCAGCAGGATGAACTCCCCGCGCAGGCGGCGGTCCCGGGTATCTTCAAGCAGCACCGACAGCGGACTCCGGTCGATTTTCTCGTGAAGCTTGGTCAGGTCGTTGGCCAGGGCCGCCCTGCGGTCCCCGAACGCCTCCAGAGCGTCGGCGATGAGCGCGTGCACCCGGTGGGGGCTTTCGAAATAGATGAGCGTGTCCGCACGGTCCGCGTCCGCTTCCAGACAGCGGCGCCGGGCCGCGGGCCTGCGGGGCGGGAATCCGCAGAACGAAAACCGGTGGACCGGCAGGCCCGATAGTACGAGCGCCATGATCAACGCGCTCGGACCGGGGGCCATGCTCACGGGGATTTCGGCCTGGATCGCGGCCTGGACGAGCCGGTAGCCGGGATCGGCGATACCGGGTGTGCCCGCATCCGTGACCAGGGCGAGGTCACGTCCCTGCTCCAGGGCGGCAAGGGCCCTGGGTACGGCCCGCTGCTCGTTGTGTTCGTGGTAGGACATCTGCCGGGCGCTGATCCCGTAATGCTTGAGCAACCGTCCGGTCCTGCGCGTGTCTTCGCTGAGCACGGTATCCACGCCGCGCAGGATCTCCAGCGCCCGGAGCGTGATGTCGTCCAGATGGCCGATCGGCGTGGCTACCAGGTAAAGCATGGATCAGTTCGTCTGTTCAGGGAACGGCGCGCGTATGTCGTAGCGGCCGTGTATCTCCACGGGAAGCGCTCCCTCCTCCACCATCAGGTCCAGCGGATTGTCTCCCGTCTGCAGCGGCAGTTCTACCACGTCGCGGATGCGGGCCGATTCGTAGATCGCCATCATGAGTTCCATGGTCAGACGGGCGGTTTCACCGTCGTTGCGGTGTCCTTCTCCGCTGCCGTCCAGCCAGTAAATGAACTCGTCGTACTGGTCAACCTCCACCGGCGGCGGCGTGATGGACTGCCAGTCGCCGGCACGGCGGTTCAGCAGGAGCAGGCCGCCTTCGGGACCGCGTTTCAGGATCCCCTCCGTACCATAAATGACGTCGCCCTGCAGCCCGGGATCGGGCAGGTCGCTTTCGTAGGTACCCCTGATCCCGCCTTCGAAGGCGATGATCGCCGCACACCGGTCCTCGCACCGCACCCGGCGCTCCCAACGGTCCGTCTTGCGGGTCACCTGGCCGATCACCCAGACCGGGGCCGGGTCGCCAAGCACGTACATCATCTCGTCCAGCTCGTGAGTTCCCCGGTTGAGCAGGCCGTGGGCGTCCCGGCGCAGCATGGCCGTGGGGGCTCCGATCGCGCCGTCCGTCACCAGGCGGCGCGCTTCCATGTTCTGCGGGGTGAACCTGCGCTGGTGGCCGATGGCGAGCTTGACGCCGTGCTGCGCGCAGGACGCCAGCATGAGGTCGGCTTCGCGGAGACTGGACGCCATCGGCTTCTCGCCAAGAATGCCCTTTGCGCCCGATTCCGCGGCTTTCACGGTGACTTCGGCGCGGACGTTCTGCCAGGTGGTGATGCTGACGATGTCACAGGCTTCTTCCTTCAGCATACCCGCGTAATCCGTGTAAGGTTTCGCATCGAATTCGTCGGCCAGCTTGCGGGCGCTGCGCTCACTGACGTCGGCGACCGCCACCACGTCGGTCTGCGGCTTCTGCGTCCAGTGCCGCGCGTGCGAACCGCCCATTCCTCCGCAGCCTATGATGCCGACCCGATATGACCCGGACATGTGAACTCCTTGATTGCGTTTGCTTTCCCGCATTCCGCGGCCTGTCGTTCCGCGCAATGTACCACTTGCCGACTGAACCCGCAACCCCTGTTTGGCAGGGCCTTGCACTCCCGGGAAAGGTCTGTAAACCCAGCTCGGGCCGGTAAGTCCCGGCAGGTCCAGGCACACCCAGGTTCGCCCTGAGCACGGCCGGCGGATCGATCGCCGCACCTTACTATTATATTGCTCCCCTCTATCGTCGATTGTAGGTTAGCACAGTACAACTGTGGGAGGAAAGGAATGGACTACAACGGCCTGCAGGTCGCGACATTGGACGAGTCGCTACGGGACGCCATAGGCGCACGCGGCGGCAGACCCGTGGTAGCCAGCGCCGACGATCCGGAGTGCGTGGACGTCTTTATCGACGGCTTGGCCAGGGACGACATCGCCATACTGTTGCTGACGGAGCCTGAGCATATTCGCGCGTTACTCGGCCGGGCGGCCGCCACGGGCCGGATCGAGGTCCTGCTGGATGCCGTCAGGCAGATTGCCGTGGGCTCGGCCGGCCCGGCCTGCACGGACATCTGGAGAAACCACCGTCTCTCGGTCGACTTCGAACCAGACGGAACGGGAGGCGAAGCACTCGTATCAAGCATGGCGCGCCTGGCGGGCTACCTGGTCAACAAGAAGCGCACCGCCGTGGACGGTGGCGTGGACACCACCTACTGGCATCGCACCGACATGCGGTGGCATTTCGAGAGCGATCCGTACGGTACCCGGGGAGAATCGGCCTTCCTCAGGGCTTGCCGCCGTGAATCGACGGAATATACGCCCATATGGCTGCTGCGCCAGGCCGGCCGCTACCAGCGGGCCTACCGGGAACTCAAATCCGACCTGGACTTCCTGGATATGTGCAAGACCCCGGAGCTCACGGCGGAAATCACGTTGATGGCCGCGGAACGCCTCGGGGTGGACGCCGCCATCCTCTTCGCGGACATCCTGCCCCTGCTGCAGCCGATGGGGTTCCGACTGGAATACGTCACGGGTCAGGGACCGGTCATTCACAACCCGTTGCGATCGGCCGAAGCCGTGGACCAACTCGAAGACGGGGAACCGGCGTCCCAGCGCTTCGTCTACGAGGCCATCCGCATGGTGCTGCCCGCGCTGCCGCCCCATATCCCGCTCATCGGTTTTTCCGGCGCCCCCTTCACCCTGGCGGCCTATGCCATCGAAGGCCAGAGTACCAAGGACTTCAAGCATCTCAAGACCTTCATGTATACCGATCCGGGCGCGTGGCACGCTTTCATGTCGAAGCTGGCCCGGGCCGTCACGGCGTACCTCAACGAACAGATCGAGGCCGGCGTCCACGCCGTGCAACTCTTCGACAGCTGGGCCGGCTGCCTGTCACCCGACGATTACCGGGCGTTCGTCCTTCCCCACACGGGATACGTCTTTTCCCACCTGCGCCGGGGCGTGCCCAGGCTTCACTTCGGCGTGGGGACGGGGTCCCTGCTCGAACTGATGCGGGAGGCGGGAGGAGACGTCATCGGGCTGGACTGGCGGGTGGACCTGGCCGAGGCCTGGCGCCGGCTCGAATACGATACGGCCGTACAGGGGAACCTCGATCCCGTGATCCTGTTCGCCTCCCCCGATGAAATCCGCAAACAGGCCAAGGCCATCCTGCACAAGGCCGCCGGACGTCCCGGCCACATATTCAATCTCGGCCACGGCATACTGCCCGGCACGCCGGAAGACCACGTGATCGCCCTGGTGGACGCCGTACATGAGATGGGAAGCGGTCGATGAAGGTCGTCGTGGTCGGCGGGGGCATCGCGGGACTGAGCGCGGCCCACCGGCTGACGGAATCCGGGCATCCCGGACTGGAAGTGACGCTGCTCGAGCGGTCGGACCGTTTCGGCGGGACGATTCGTACGGTCGAGCGCGACGGCTGCCTGGTCGAACTGGGGCCGGATTCCTTTCTCACATCCAAGCCCTGGCTGTCGGATCTCGCGGGCCGCCTGGGTGTGGCGGACCGGATCATCCCCACCGCACGTACCCATCGCAGGTCCCACGTGGTCCATCGCGGGAAGCTGCATCCGTTGCCCGACGGTTTTCTGATGATGGCGCCCACCCGGCTCTGGCCCATGGTGGGCACCTCCCTCTTTTCGTGGAAGGGCAAGGCCCGGTGCGCCCTGGACCTGATACTGCCCAAGGGATCCGCAACCGGCGACGAGAGCCTCGGCGCCTTCGTCCGCAGGCGATTCGGCGGCGAAGTGCTCGAGCGGGTCGTCCAGCCGCTCATCGGCGGCATCTACGCGGGAGACCCGGACACCCTCAGCCTAAAGGCCACTATCCCGCGGTTCTTCGAGATGGAACAGCATCACCGCAGCGTCATCAAGGCCATGGTCGCGCAGCGGCGCGCGGCCGCGAAGCAACAGCGCGGGGCGTCCGCCGGCAGCACAGCCGCGAAGCATCGAGGCCAAGCGTCTGCAGGCAGCGGTGGTCCCGCAGGAAGCGGTGGCCCCGCCGGCAGCGGTGGCCCCACCGGCAGCGGCGCCCGTTACGGCGAACTGGCTTCCTTCGACCGGGGCATGGAAACCATCGTGCAGGCGCTGCTGCGGCAACTGCCCTCGGACGCCATGCATACCCAGGCCGAGGTGACGCGGCTGTCCCGTGAAGGGAGCGGCTGGAACCTGACCTGCGGCGACGGGCGCCATTTCCATGTGGACGGCGTCATTCTCGCCGTGCCCTCCCGACATGCCGCGGAACTGCTGCACGGTACCGACTCCGGTCTGTTCGAAGAACTGGCGGCCATCCCCCACGCGTCGTCGGCCGTCATGAACCTCGCGTACCGGCGTTCGGACGTGCCCCACCCGCTGGACTGCTTCGGTTTCGTCGTGCCCGCGGTAGAGGATCGCGAAATCATCGCCTGCACTTTCAGCAGCGTGAAGTTCCCGAACCGCGCGCCGGAAGGCCTCGTCCTGCTGCGCGTGTTTTTAGGCGGCATGCTCCAGCAGGAACTGCTCCGGTCTGACGACGAAGTCCTGTTGCGGATCGTACGCGGGGAGTTGCGGGACCTGATGGGCATCGAAAACGAGCCGCTGCATACCGAACTGGCGCGCTATCCGGACGCCATGCCCCAGTACCTGGTCGGCCATGGCCGGCGTGTCGAGCGGATCGAATCGCTGCTCGGGCGGCATCCCGGGCTTGCACTGGCGGGCAATGCCTACGGGGGCGTGGGCCTGCCGGACTGCGTGCGCTCGGGAGTACAGGCGGCGGAGCGTGTCCTGGGCGGAGCGGATGCCGCCCAACTCACCGAACCAGCCTCCTGAAGGGTTCCTTCTTCAGGTCGCATTCCAGCAGTTCCGACAGGTTGCCGCGGTCCAGGCCCGACTTGATGAGCCCGAAGACCTCGACGGCCGCCTCGCCCAGTTGACGGATGTCCTCCTCCGTGTGGGCCATGGTGACCCGAAACGAGGTAGGTGTGAAGATGCCCCGGCGCGACATCTCCTGGACGAAGAGCGTGGAGACGATGGGGGTGAGTTCCGGGTTGGGCAGATCGAAGGAGAGGCTGGGATTGTAGGAAAGCCCCACGCAGGCGCCGGACAGTCCCGCACTCGCGAAGGCGTCGTTCACCGTCTTCTTGACCAGTTGACCCATGGCCTCGAAGAAGGGTACCGAGTTCCGTCGCTTCAGTTCACGTATCGTGGTCAGCGCCGCGGCCAGGCCCACGTTGTCGCTCCAGTAGGAACTGGATACGAACATCGAAGCGGCGGGCGCCATAGCTTCGCGGGAACCCACGACGGCGCCCATGGCGTATCCATTCGACATGGCCTTGGCCAGGGTGGTCACGTCGGGCGTCACCCCGGTATACTCCTGGAACCCCCCGATGCGGAAGCGCCAGCCGCAGGACACCTCGTCGAACACGAGTAGTGCGCCGTGTTCATGGGCCAACGACTTGACGGCTTCCAGGTAGCCGGATGGCGGGAGTTCGGACCGCGCGGGTTCCATCATGACCGCCGCGACCTGACCTTCGTGCTTTTTCAGCAGGTCTGAAAGCATGTCCGGGTCCCCGTAGGTAAAGGGGATGGCGGTGCCCGCGAGGACGCGCGGCACGCCGATCGGCTCGATGCCGGCGAAGGGATACTCGCCGCTCTCCGGATCGACGAGGTAGTTGGCGGACTGGTACCAGTCGTGCCAGCCGTGGTAGCCGCAGAAGAGGATGATGTCCCTGCCGGTGGTTCCCCGCACGATCCGTGCCGCCAGCGCGCAGGTCTCTCCCCCAGCCTTGGCGTACCGCACCATCTCGGCGCTGGGTATGGTATCGACGAGTTCCTCGGCCAGTTCGATTTCCAGCGGACCGTTCAGCGTGTAGATACTGCCCCGGTCGATCTGCTCCTTCACCGCCCCGTCAACGACATCATCGGCGTGACCCAGGATGATGGCACTGACCGCGTTCATCATGTCCAGGTACTCGTTGCCGTCCACGTCCACGAAACGGGCGCCCTTGGCGCTTTCGGCGTAGACGGGGCTGACGCCGTTGGCAAACTGGCTTGCCCGCCTGCTGATGAGTTGTGTCCATCCGGGGATCAGTTCCTCGGCCCGCCGGTACATGCGCATGGACTGTTCTACGGAACGTTCTTCGGAACGGGTGACGGACATTTTTACCATCCTTTTCAGGTAGTTATGTCTTGTTGCTTCGGGTCCACCCCCGCGGCCTGTGCCACGGCTTGAAGAGCGCGCGCTGGTCATCGTCCCACCGGGCGTAGGTGGCTTCTGTCACGTACGGCAGTTCGTCCATGGTCGCCTGGTTCTGCGACAGCATCCAGTAGGGCCCGTAACCTACGTGGATGGTCTTGCGGACCCGGTCGGACCGGTTGGTAACACCTCCGTGGCGGAGATTCTCTGTGAACAGTATGGCGTCACCGGCCTTGACTTCCAGCGCGACCACGCCGGGTTCCTCGTCCGGGTTGCCGTCATAGGGACAGGGCACGTTCGTCTTGTGGGTTCCGGGTATGACGCAGAACGCCCCGTGTTCCCGGGACACGTCATGGATGAAGTAGACCATGCGCACCATCATGCAGTCGATTCCGTTCGCGTTGAACCCGTACCGGTACTTCTGATTCTCGGGCCGCATGCCGCCGTGCAGTCCCGACAGGTTCCCGCGGTAGCGGATCCGGATCTCGGAGTTGTTGATCGTGGACCTGCCCTGGACGATACCATTGATATACGCCATGGTGCGCTTGTCGTTCACCAGCACGTCGAAGCGCTCGTCGGCGTTCCAGAAGTCCTCGATGATGACGGTCCTGCCCTCCGCGTTCGATCCGTCCGCGTGATATCCCCGTTCCGGATTCCGGTGATAATCCGGACCCCATGGGCTGATCTTGCGCGGCGGCTTTTCCAGGTTCTCCAGCGCGTGTGCTTCCAGTTCGTCCACCGCGGCTGACAGCGAAAAGACGGTACCCGGATCCAGCAGGTCCTCGACCACGATGTAGCCCTGACGGTCGAATTCATAGCGTTCGGTTTCGTTCATGATTACTCCTTAGCTGCCCGTCTCCCATAGCGGTACGTAGCCCGCACGTTCCACCGATGCCACCGTTCGCGATTTCATGGTCGAAGCGCATGCCATACAAAATAACGCCTGGTCCTGACCCTGACAATATGCGTGTGGTTCGCACGGGTTTTTTGCCGCGGCGGCGAAGACGCCAATCTGGTAGTTGACGCGTCCGGCAGGAATCCTTATATATAGAACTCGGTCCGCGTGGAATTCGGTCCGCGACGCGGCGCAAGCATGGTCCACATCGTCCACATTGTCGGATCAGCCAGCATATTTGAAACAGCCGGAATATCCAATTCAGTCAACGCAGTCGGAGCAGTACATGACCATCGGCGTCCCTACCGAAACCTGTCCGGGCGAACGGCGCGTATCCATCGTTCCGGCCGGGATTGGCGCCCTGGTGCGGGCAGGTTGCGCCGTCCGGGTCTCCGCGGGAGCGGGCCGTGAGGCGGGCATCGCGGACGCAGACTATGAAGAAGCCGGTGCCCTGGTCGTGCCGGATCGCGCATCGGTGTTTTCCGAAGCAGACGCGATCGTGCAGGTAAGAGGGGGCGGAGCGAATCCCGACTCGGGTATGGCGGACGTAGAGCTGCTGCGCGAGGGACAGGTACTGATCGGGTTTCTGGAACCACTGTCCACCGCCGCCGAGATCCGGGCGCTCGCAGAACGGCGCACAATCGCCTGTGCCATGGAGTTGATCCCGAGGACCTCCCGGGCGCAAAGCATGGACGCCCTTTCCTCCCAGGCCAATATCGGCGGGTACAAGGCCGCGCTGATGGCGGCCGAATACCTCCCGAAGCTGTTCCCCATGATGATGACGGCGGCCGGGACCATCACGCCCGCCCATGTCTTCGTGGTCGGTGTCGGCGTGGCGGGCCTGCAGGCCATTTCGACCTGCAAGCGGCTGGGCGCCGTGATCCAGGCCTACGACGTGCGGCCGGCCGTCAAGGAGCAGGTCCAGAGCGTCGGGGCGCGATTCGTGGAGCTGGAACTCGACACCGCGGAATCCGAAGGATCGGGGGGTTACGCCCAGGCCATGGACGAGCAGTTCTACGCGAAGCAGCGGGAGATGATGGCCCGCGTCGTATCCGAGAACGACGTGGTGATCACCACGGCCGCCGTACCCGGAAAGCCGGCGCCCGTGCTGGTGACGGAAGACATGGTCAAGAGCATGAATCCCGGCTCGGTCGTGATCGACCTGGCGGCGGAACGGGGAGGAAACTGCGAGATCACGGAACCGGGCAAGACCGTCGTCAAGCACGGCGTGACCCTCGTGGGCGAACTGAACCTGCCTTCGACCGTACCCTATCACGCGAGCCAGATGTACTCCAACAACATCGTGAACTTCCTGAAACTGATGATCAACGACGGCGCGCTGGACGCGACCGTGGACGACGATATCGTGCAGGGCGCGACCGTTACCCGCGACGGCGAGATCGTCAACGAACTGGTCCGTTCCGTACTTGACGGTACCGGCTGAGCGGGCTTGTCCCGGAGAACGCATCGAGGAGTGCCACATGGGTGAAACCATTGCCATACTGACCATTTTCGTCCTGGCGGTGTTCGTCGGATTCGAAGTCATCACCAAGGTCCCGCCCATTCTGCACACGCCGCTGATGTCCGGCTCGAACGCCATATCGGGGATCACGATCATCGGCGCCATCCTCTCGGCCGGAACCCAGTACTCTACGCTTACCACGGTCCTCGGAACCGCCGCCGTGGTTTTCGCCACGATCAACGTGGTCGGCGGCTACCTCGTGACCAACCGCATGCTGGACATGTTCAAGAGAAAGGAGTAGGCGGATGTCCCCCGATCTCGTCCGCTTCGCCTATCTCGTCGCCGCCTCCCTGTTCGTATTCGGGCTGAAGGGTCTCTCCCATCCCCGCACCGCGGTTCGGGGAAACCGCCTGAGTGCCCTGGGCATGTTCATCGCCATCGTGGTGACCCTGATCGACCAGCAGATCGTCCGGTTCGAGTTCATCGTCGCGGGCATCGTCCTCGGCGGAGCCATCGGCGCCATCTGGGCGCTCAAGGTGCCCATGACCGCCATGCCGCAGTTCGTGGGCCTGTGCAACGGTTTCGGCGGCGGGGCGTCGGTGCTCGTGGCCGGCGCGGCCTACGTCGAGGCCGTGCTGCGGTCTGCGGACACGATCTCGATGCAGTTCGGCATCGCGACCGTGGCTTCCGGGCTGATCGGCGGTGTGACCTTCTGGGGCAGCCTGATCGCCTTCGGCAAGCTGCAGGGCATCGTCTCCGAGAAAGCGGTTCGCTTCACCGGAGATCACGTGCTCAAAGGGCTCTTCCTGCTGGCCGCACTGGCGGCGGGCGTCCTCGTCATCCTGCAGCCGGAGAACACCCTGTACTTCTGGATCATGGTGGCGATCGCGTCCGTGCTGGGCATATTGCTCGTGGTGCCCATCGGGGGCGCGGACATGCCGGTGGTCATCGCCCTGCTCAACTCCTACTCGGGCATGGCCGCCGCGGCGACCGGCTTCGTGCTGTCCAACAACGTGCTGATCATTTCCGGTTCGCTGGTCGGCGCTTCCGGGTTCATCCTGACGAGTATCATGTGCAAGGCCATGAACCGGTCGCTTGCCAACGTGATGTTCGCGGGGGTCGGCGGCGATTCGGGCGGCGACGACGCGGGTCCTGCCGACGACCTCTACGAAGGCAAAGTGAAATCCACCACCGCCGAGGAGGTCGCCATGGTGCTCGACAGCGCGCGGCGCGTGGTGTTCGTCCCCGGCTACGGCATGGCGGTAGCCCAGGCGCAGCACGCCGTGCGAGACCTGGCCAATCAACTGGAGGCCGACGGCATCGAGGTGGAGTTCGCCATCCATCCCGTTGCGGGCCGCATGCCCGGTCACATGAACGTGCTGCTGGCCGAAGCGGACGTCCCCTACGACCGCCTGAAGGAGATGGACGAGGCCAATACGGGTTTCGAACAGACCGACGTAACCATCGTCATCGGCGCCAACGACGTGGTCAATCCCCTGGCCCGCGACGCAGCGGACACGCCGTTGACCGGCATGCCGATCCTGAACGTGGACAAGTCGCGGACCGTCGTGGTCATCAAGCGCAGCCTGAGCCCCGGCTTCGCCGGCATACCCAATCCGCTCTTCGCCGCGGACAACTGCCTGATGTTCTTCGCCGACGGCAAGGAAGCGGTGCAGGAACTGACGGCGGCGGTGAACGAAATCTGACCGCGGTGCACCGGGAATGATGGAATCAGCAACACATACCGGAAGGACGACCCGATGGCCGCGCTAGGCACGCCGCTGTCCCCTTCGGCGACCCGGGTGCTGATGTGCGGTTCAGGCGAACTGGGCAAGGAAGTGGTCATCGAGTTCCAGCGCCTGGGCGTGGAAGTGGTCGCGGTCGACCGTTACGCCAACGCGCCGGCCATGCAGGTGGCCCACCGCTCCCACGTGGTGGACATGCTGGACCCATCCGCCCTGCGCGCGGTGATCGAGCGGGAAAACCCCGATTTCATCGTACCCGAAATAGAAGCCATCGCCACCGGCGCCCTGGTGGACCTTGAATCGGAAGGATATCACGTCGTTCCCACGGCGCGGGCCGTCCACCTGACCATGAACCGGGAAGGGATACGCCGGCTGGCCGCGGAGGAGCTCGGTCTTACCACGTCGCCCTATCGCTTCGCCGAGACCCGCGAAGCCTACGAACGCGCGGTGCGCGAGATCGGCCTGCCCTGCGTCATCAAACCCGTCATGAGCTCTTCCGGCAAGGGACAGAGCACGGTGCGCCATACATCGGAAGCGGCCGGCGCCTGGCAGCGTGCGCACGACGAGGCCCGCGGCGGCGCGGGCAAGGTGATCGTAGAGGGATTCGTCGAATTCGATTATGAAATCACGCTCCTGACGGTGCGCCATGCGGGCGGCACGGGTTTCTGCCCGCCCATCGGCCACGAACAGGTCGACGGGGACTACCGGTACTCCTGGCAGCCCCAGCCCATGAGCGAGAAGGCGTGGGCGGAAGCCAGGCGGACGGCTGCAGCGGTCACCACCGCACTCGGCGGCCGCGGCGTATTCGGCGTCGAGCTGTTCGTCAGGGGAGACGAAGTGGTCTTCAGCGAGGTCTCGCCCCGCCCCCACGATACGGGCATGGTCACGCTCATCTCGCAGGACCTGTCCGAATTCGCCCTGCACGCGCGGGCCGTGCTCGGTCTCCCGATCCCGGAGATCCGCCAGCACGGTCCTTCCGCCTCGGCGGCCCTCGTGGTGGAAGGCGAGTCCGACCGGATGAAGTTCGGCAACCTGGGTTCCGCCCTTGCCGAACCGGACACCGGCCTGTATCTCTTCGGCAAGCCCGAGGTCTCCGGTCACCGGCGCCTCGGCGTAGTCGTCGCCCGCGGGGCGGACATCGACGCGGCCCGCGCGAAGGCGGACCGGGCCATGGAATCCGTGCGCGTCGAACTGTAGCGCGTCCGATTGTAGCACGTCCGGCGGACCAGTTGACAGGCAGGAGACCGCCAGGAGGCCGCCGGCGACGGCCGTGCCTCCAGAGACGGTAAGGAGACCGCCGGCGACGCCCTCATCACGGGAGAAAGGAGGGATGATGCACAGTCAAACGGAACAACAGATCAATGTGGACGACCGGGACTGGCGCGCCCTCACCCGGGGCGAGCGGATCCGGATGATCGAGGAGGAGGGCTACCTGATCATCCCGGACTGGATTTCACCGGACTACCTGGCCGAGTTGAAAGCGGAAAGCGAACGACTCGAAACCATCGGACGGGACTACAGCGAAAAACAGCGGGGCTGCAGGGATCCGCACCTTGCCAGTCCGAAGCTGGCCGAACTCATCGCCTACGAGCCCACGGTGCGTTTCCTGGAGGAGTTGTTCGGCGACCGCCTGGTTTTCATTCACTATACCTACGACCGGTCCGAACCCGGCACGCCGGGGATCAGTCTCCATACGGACGGCCAGCCCTACGGCTCAAAGATATTCGGGTACGAGGGAAGCTGCCCCATTACCGTCCGGGTACTCTACTACCTCGACGACCTGACGCTGGACGTCTCGCCCTTCCGGGTCGTGCCCAGGTCTCACCTCTGCATGCACGCGGACGCCCACCCGTACAAGCGGTACGAGCGCCATCCCGAGGAGGTGATCGTACCCTGCACGGCAGGATCGGCGTTGTTCCTGAATCACCGGACGTTCCACGGAACGCTGCCCAACAGAGGCAACCGGTCTCGGGCCATGCTCGCGGTGGCCTACCGGCCGGCCTGGGCCGGACCGATCGTCGACGTGGACCCGCGGGATCCGTCGGACCTGGAACGGATGCCCGATTCCGTCCGGCCTTTCCTGGGCGATCCCAGCATGCGAACTTACGAGTTCGGCGTCGGCAACAAGCCGGAGGGCATGTCGGCCAGCGCGCCCGGTATGAACCCGAGCCGCTGGGAACGCCGGGCGTAGCGGGCGGGACGGCCAGTCGGAGCGAGACGCGCCATAGGCAGCGAGACGGGCGGAGCGGGGACCGGACCGAATCCGCGAACCCGACAGCCACGGAAACACCGTGCCCCGGTCCTTCAAGGGCAGTGAACGTATTGCAACCATAGGAGCAACCATATGCCTAAGGCCCTTTTCGTCTGGGGAGGATGGGAAGGACACGAACCCAGGCAGTCCCAGGACATCTTCATCCCGCTGCTCGAATCGGAAGGATACGAAATCACGCAGCGCGACACGCTCGACGCCTACCTGGACGCGGAAGCCATGCCCACGTACGATCTCATCGTGCAGACCGTGACCATGAGCGCGATCACCGGCGCCCAGGAGAAGGCGCTGCTGGACACGGTCTCCGCCGGGGCCGGGTTCGGCGGCTGGCACGGCGGACAGGCGGACGCCTTCCGCAACAACACGAACTACCAGTACATGGTGGGCGGACAGTGGGTGTCCCACCCGGGCGGCATCATCGACTACGAGGTCAACATCACCGATCACGAAGATCCCGTGACGGCGGACCTTAACGACTTTGCCATGCACTCGGAACAGTACTACATGCACGTCGATCCGTCCAACCAGGTGCTCGCGACCACGACCTTCAGCGGGGATCATGATGCCTGGATCGACGGCACGGTGATGCCCGTGGCGTGGAAGAGGCCGTGGGGCCGGGGGAAGGTATTCCACTGTACGCTGGGACACGTCGCCAGCGATTTCGACGTGCCCGAGGCGCGGGAAATCGTCCGTCGCGGACTGATCTGGTGCACGCGCTGATTTTATTCTTTACTTTGTTGACCTAGATAGGTATATTATCATGGTCATAAGACGGATCAGGCCACTGATCACACCACCTTATCATCTGTAGCAGGCCCTTTGCAGGAGGATTGTCATGGCGTTACGTTTAATGGACGAAGCCCCGGATTTCACGGCTGAAACCACCGAGGGAACGATTCGTTTTCACGAATGGCTCGGGGACGGCTGGGGCATTCTCTTTTCCCATCCCGCGGATTACACGCCGGTCTGCACCACGGAACTGGGTTACATGGCCAACATCGCCCACGAGTTTGCCCGGCGAAACGTCAAGATCCTGGCCATCAGCGTGGATCCCCTCGATTCCCACCGCGGCTGGATCGGCGACATCAACGAGACGCATAACGCGAACGTGAGCTACCCGCTGATCGCGGATCCCGACCAGGAAGTCGCCCAGCTCTACGACATGATCCATCCGAACGCCGACGACAAGATGACCGTCCGTTCGGTGTTCGTCATCGGCCCGGACAAGAAGATCAAGCTGATGCTGACCTACCCCGCGTCCACGGGCCGGAATTTCGACGAGATCCTGCGCGTCGTGGATTCCCTCCAGTTGACGGCTCATCACAAGCTCGCCACGCCGGTGAACTGGACCAGCGGCGAAGACTGCATCATCGTGCCGGCGGTCACGGACGAGGAAGCGGACCAGACCTACTCCGACATCCGCCGCGTGAAGCCCTACCTGCGCTACGTGAAGCAGCCCCAGGGCTGATTGCGGCCGCAGACGGCCGGTAAATCCGCACGGCCGTTCCATGCGGGCGGCCGTTGCAGTGCGGACAGCCCGTAAAAAGCTTAAGTAAAACGGTAGATAAAAGGCACCTCGACCGGGGTGCCTTTTTTATTTGAAATATGTGCTTGACAGGCGTTCCGATTTCTCTTAACATGATATCATAATAATATCATTATGTTATCCATAGACCGGTATTTCGAGGAGGGGAGCAATGATTACGGAACGAAGCCCGTTGAAATTCAGCGGCTGGAGGGCATTGGTCTGGCTGATCGCCCTGATTCCTTTGACGTTTGTGGCCATGGATTGGGTCATCACGTTCAATCCGCCCGTGCTTGAGCAGGAAATGAGCGTTAGAGACGTGCTCCTGCTGGTGTTTATCTTCATACCGGCCCTCGCCGTGCTGGGATTCTGTTTCAAGGGATTCTTCACGCTGGAACCGAACGAAGCCAGTGTGCTTACGCTGTTCGGCAAGTACACGGGGACGGTGAGGGAGCAGGGATTCTGGTGGGTGAATCCCCTTAACAGCAAGGCGAAGATCTCCCTGCGTGCCAGGAATTTCGACAGCGAGCGCCTGAAGGTGAACGACAAGAACGGCAACCCGATCGAGATTTCAGCCGTCGTGGTCTGGCGCGTTGAAGATACCGCTCAGGCGAGTTTCGACGTGGACGATTTCGTCGAATACATACAGGTTCAGTCGGAATCGGCCATTCGCCATCTGGCCACCAGCTACCCCTATGATCTGACCGAGGGGGAGACGGCCAGCCTGAGGTCGTCCATAGAAGAAGTGTCCGAAGCGCTCGGCAACGAAATACGGGAACGGGTCAGCGCGGCCGGGGTTTCGGTATCGGAAGCGCGTATCAACCACCTGGCCTACGCCCCGGAAATCGCACAGGTGATGCTGCAGCGGCAGCAGGCCGATGCCATCATCGCCGCCCGTCAGAAGATCGTGGACGGCGCGGTGGGCATGGTGGAGATGGCCCTGGAAAGACTGAAGGACCAAAATGTGGTCGACCTGGACGAAGAACGCAAGGCCGCCATGGTGAGCAATCTTCTCACCGTGCTCTGCAGCGAATCGTCCACGCAGCCTATCGTCAATACCGGTTCGCTGTATTGACGCGGGACTACAGGGAAACGTGCGATCGTGCCCGATAAGAAGAAATCCCTGCTGCTTCGCATCAACACCGAGCTCTGGAATGACCTCAACGCCTGGGCGAAGGATGAATTGCGTAGCGTGAACGCGCAGATAGAGTATATTCTACGGGCCGAAGTACACAAAAGGAAGAAACGGCGACGGCGCGACGAAAATTGAAGGGATCGAAACGTGTGCAGGTAAACATGTGCAGGTGAATATCGGTAGCGCGCGGCCTGGCCTGGGAGAGCTGCCCTGGGTGGCCAGACAGGAGCCGCGCGCTTGACCGGGAGACCACTGGCTTGGCAGTAGAGATAAATACGAACCTGGACCGGTTCGAAACAACGGGATTCGTGATTCTGAAGGGGTTCTATCCCGATGAGGTGGTGGAGGCGGCCCGGCGCGACGCCGGCGAACTCGTGGACAGGTTCGCGGACCGGCTGATGGCGGCGGGCAAGATCTCGAGAGACCACGGCGATGCGCCTTTCGAGACGCGCCTTGCCCGGATCTGCGAGGACGCCCCGGACGACGCGCCCCACATCTTCCGCAAGGAGCTCCACCTGGCGGGCATGTACGAGGTTTTCTTCCATCCGCCGCTGCTGGACATCGTGGAAACCCTCCTGGGCGACGAACTTCGGCTCTATCCCAACTACTCCATCCGCCCCAAGCTGCCCGGCCATGCCCCGACACTCGTCTTATGGCACCAGGACGGCGGATATACCTACAAGGTCCACCGCGACGGCGATCACAGTGCGGAGACGGTAGACGCCCTGCGCATGATCAACGTGTGGTCGCCCCTGGTGCCTGCCCGCGAGGACAACGGGTGCATGCAGTTCATTCCCGGCACGCACCGGATCGGCATGGCCCGGCACGAAGACCGCGAATACTACCTCGAAATCACGCAGGAGGACCTGGCGCCCTACGTGGACCAGGCCGTGTCCATCGAAGTGGATCCGGGAGACATCGTCCTCTTCCATAACATGCTCTACCACCAGGGACTGCCCAACCGCTCCGATCAGGTCAGGTGGAGCATGGACTGGCGTTACCAGGATGCGCGGCAACCGACGCTGCGGAGCACGACGGGGCATCTCGCCCGCAGCCGCCTGCATCCCGACCAGGTCGTACGCAACGCCGGGGACTGGGTCCGCCGGTCGTTTCAGTAGCTTACTCCACGTCCCGCGAACAGGATGCCGTATTGCTCAATCTCACCGATACCGGTCTCGTATTCCTACGGGAACTCCGAGGCGCCCTGCGTGAACGCTCCATCGTCATCAACGTCGTCCTGGTGCCCCTGTTCATGTACCCGGTCCTCCTCTGGCTGGCCTACACGGGGCTGTCCTTCGTCATCGGCCAGACGGAGAACTTCACGGCCCGCGTGATGATCACAGGCGACGTGGGAGAAGACGCTGCCATCGTCCGCGAGATCGAGGACGCGGACCGCGTGGAACTCGTGGACCGACTGGATCGCGTGGACCGCGCTGAAACGGTGGACCGCCCCGGATCTGTGACGGCCGCTCCCATGGAAGCCGCCGAGGACGCGATTCGCGACGGCCGGCTGGATCTCCTGGTCGAACTCGCTCCCCGCGAGGGGGGTGACGCGGACGACATCGAGGTCCGGATAACCGGCGACTCTTCGAAGGACCGGAGCCGAATCGCCATGAGCCGGGTCGAGGACGTCGTCACCCGCCACCGGACGGCTTACCTGGAAAGGGCGGGCAGGGAACGCGGGCTGGCCGGCCCGGCCTATCAGATGATCTGGATTGAACGGGAGAACGTTTCCTCCAGCCGGGACATGGGACGCTTCATCCTGGGGATGGCGGTCCCCATCCTTGTCATCATCATGCTGATCGTGGGCGGCATGTACCCCGCCCTGGACGCGACGGCCGGAGAACGCGAGCGTTCCACCTGGGAGACCACGTTGACGGCGGCGACGGACCGCGTGAATATCCTTGCGGGAAAGTATCTGTACGTGGCCACGCTTTCGACCACGGCCGGCATGCTGAACTTCCTGGCCATGAGCCTTTCCATGCGCACCCTCATGGCGCCGCTCCTGGGCGACCGGGTCCAGGACCTGAGCTTCACGATCCCGTGGTCCGCCGTTCCGCTGATCTTCGTGGTAATCATTCTTCTCGCCCTGTTCGTCTCCGCCTTCCTCATGGTCGTGGCCAGCTTCGCCCGGACGTTCAAGGACGCCCAGTCCCTGGCGGGTCCCTTCGTAACCGTCATGATCCTGGTGCCGGCGGTCTTCATGCAGTTCCCCGGCCTGGAACTCACGACCTGGCTGGCCTGCGTGCCCATCATAAACGTCTGCCTGGTGTTCCGGGAAGCCATTGGCGGGGTCTATCAATGGCCCCAGATCGGCCTGACCCTGCTGATGGAAGTCCTGTACATCTGGATCATTCTGCGGATCGCCGCAGCGATCACGCGCTACGAAGACATCATGACCGGCAGCTATGAAGGCGGGCTGGGCGGTTTCCTGAAACACCGGCTCCTGCGCCGCAACCCCTCAAGAGGATGGCAACCGTGAACGATCCCGTATCCGTGAAGGACCTGAGCAAGACCTATTTCGATGAATCCCGCGGTCCCGTGCATGCCGTCCGGCAGATCGATTTCACCTGCCGTCCCGGAGAGATCTTCGGGTTGCTGGGTGCGAACGGCGCCGGCAAGACGACGACGCTGCGCATGCTGACGACGATCCTCAAGCCCTCGGCCGGCACCGCGAAGATCATGGGATACGACGTGGCGGAGGAACCCGTGGAAGTCCGCAGGCACGTCGGGTTCTATTCGGCCACAACCGCGCTGTACCCCCGCCTTACCGCGAGAGAAACCATCGAGTTTTTCGCCCGGATCAATGGATACGACCCGTCCCGGACGCCCGCCAGGGTCGACGAACTGGTCGAGCGCTTCGGGATCGAGGAATATGCCCGCGCCCGCATAGACAAGCTCTCCAGCGGGATGAAGCAGAAGGTGGCGATCGCGCGGACCCTGGCCCATGATCCGCCGATCCTGGTCTTCGACGAACCCACCGTCGGTCTCGATGTGCTCAACGCCCTGGAAATGCAGGCCATTTTGACCGAACTGAAAGCGCAGGGCAAGACCATCCTGTTCTCCACCCACATCATGAGCGAAGCGGAGAAACTGTGCGACCGGATCGCCATCATCCACGAGGGAAGGATCCTGGCCTCCGGCACCCTTGAAGCGCTACGCGAGCGGACCGGGGCCCACTACCTCGAAGACATCTTCGTCTCCTTCATCCAAGAGGCCGCATGAACCGCGCAAAGATCGGACTGCTGTACAGGAATGAAATGCGCATGCTGCTGCGGGACCGCCGGACGGTGGTACTGAGCATCCTCCTGCCGCTCCTCGTTTTGCCGGCGATCTTCTTCGGCTTCAGGTTCATGAGCGAATGGCGCCAGGAACAGCAGGACACGACGACCTATCGCTACGCCGTGGTGGGCACCTACGCCGACTCCGTCCGGACGCTCATCGCAAGGGGCGAAGCGCGCGCCGCGGGCGGTCCGGCCGAGAACGGAGATCAGGCCGAGAACGGGGATCCAACCGAGAACGCGGGTCCCGCCGAAACCGGGGATACCGCCGAAACCGGGGATACCGCCGAAACCGGGGATGACGACCGGCCGCCGGCCTCTTTTCTGGAGGTGGAGGCCGCGATGCCCGATTCGAGCCTGGAAGCCGGCGACCTGGATTTCTACCTGGAAGCCCTGACCGGATCCGAAGCCGATTCGCTCGACCTGGTCCGCGCCGCGGCCGACACCACGGAACCCGGGGAGGAAGACGGCGTTGCAGTGACCGTGGCGGACGAGCGGTATCCGGGGGTTCCCGTGGTCAGGGTCTACTACCGCGCCAACCAGGAAGAATCCAGACGGGGCAGTGCCCTGCTGGTGGACCGGATGGTGGACGCGAGGAAACAGGACCGCGCCGAAGCGCTCCGCGGAAGCGGGCTCGAGGCGGACCCCGAAGAAGTCATCCGGCTTTCGAGGGTGGACGTGGCCACGCCGGAGCAGGCGGCAGGATTCTACTTTGGTCGACTGCTGCCGCTGCTGCTCGTTTTTCTCACGCTCACCGGCGCGTCGGTGGCGGCCATGGACAGTGTCGCGGGCGAGAAGGAGCGGGGTTCACTCGAAACCCTCCTGACCACGTCGGTTCGCCGGATCGAGATCATTGCCGCCAAGCAATTGACGATCCTGTCCGTCGCACTCTTCATCACCATGGCGCAGGCGGGGAACCTTTTCGTGTACCTCGGCCTCGGGGTGATCGAACTCCCCGCGGAAATGGATATCGAGGTTTCGCCCACCGCTGTGCTGGTGTTGTTCGCCCTCTACATCCCCGTGGCCATCGTGGTATCGTCCCTCTTGCTGCTGATCTCGGCCTATGCGAAGACGTACAAGGAGACGCAGCTCTATCTCCTGCCGGTGTTTCTCGGACTCATGGTCCTGACTGCGGCGGGGTTGCTCCCGGCGGTATCCCTGCGCTCGCTGATCGCCGTCGTGCCGGTCGCGAACGTCAGCGTGGCCGTGCGGGAAATCATGGTCGGCCATTACGACATCCCCATGCTCCTGGTAGCCTGCGCGTCCATGCTGCTTGCCGCTTTCCTGCTGCTCAGGTGGTCGTCCCGGATGCTGGACAAGGAAAGGCTTGTTACCGCGCAGGACCTGGACGAGGCGGACTTGGCAGGCGGCGCCGCGCTGTTTCCCAGGCGCGTGCTCCTTTGGTTTCTCGGCATGTGGGCCGTCGTCATCATCGCCCCTTCGAACATAGACGCGCTGACCCGGCTCGAGGGGCAGTGGGCCTTCAACATGTTCGGCGTCTTCTTTCTGGGCTCGCTGCTCATGATCCGGGTACACCGGCTCGACTGGCGCCAGGCCCTGGCGATCCGCCCGGTTCGGCCCCAGGTATGGCTGGCGGTGCTGCTCCTGGTGCCGTCGACCCTGTTGACCGGGATCTTCGTCGTGGGCCTGTCCAGCGTATTCCTTCCCTTCCCGGAAGAATTGCTGGAGCAGTTCGCCAGCGAGCTCCTCCCGGACGACTTCCCGTTGTGGCAGATCATGCTCATGATGGCCCTTACGCCGGGCATCGTGGAAGAAATGGCCTTTCGTGGCCTGCTGCTGCACGGGCTGCACCGCCGGCTGAGGCCGGTCGTGCTCATCCTGGTGGTCGGCATTATATTCGGATTGTTCCACCAGGCCCTGTTCCGCATCATTCCGACGACCTACCTGGGCGTGGTAATCACCACCGTAGCGGTCCTTACTGGCTCGATCTTCCCGTGCATGCTGCTTCACGCGGGCAACAACGCCTTCGCCTTCCTCCTCTACCGCTACGGCGTCGAGATCGAGACCTGGCCCCCGGAGCTGCTCCTGCTGAACCTGCCCGTGTTTGTCTTTGCACTCTATCTGCTGTACCGGTACCGTACGCCCTATCCGGGTCTGTTGCCTTTCAGGAAAGGGGTATGCGGAGACCCAGCGGACCAGCGTATACAGCCATAACGATAGGTATTGCCTCCCGTGGACCGCGAACATATATTGGCTCCGATCTTTTATTGGCTCCGATCTTTAGCGATATCCGTGTTCCTGCCCTGACTAGGGCTCCGGCTGCAATCCTTCCAGTACATGTCTCGATCCGCACGACATCCGTTTTTCCTGTTTCTCCGGGTCATGCTGAAGAACCCGCTGAGCGTGTGCGCCCTGACGCCCAGTTCGAGAATGCTCGCCCGGGTCATGGCCAGGGGACTGGAAATCATGCCCAACGAATCCGTCATGGAACTGGGCCCGGGTACAGGCGCGCTCACGGACCAGATCCGGCATATCCTCCCCAATGACGACGGATATATCGGCATAGAACTCGAACAACGGTTCGTTCATCTGCTGCGGGACCGGTTTCCCAATCTCCGCTTCGAACACGATACCGTCACCCGGGCGTTCCAGGTACACGCGGATTCGGGCGTTCCACCGGTCAAGGCCGTCATCTGCGGACTGTCTGTATCCACCATGCCGGCCCCGGTCGTCGACGAGCTCATCGGCAACCTGGACCGGCTCCTGGGGCCCGGTTCCGTATTCCGCATGTTTCAGTACGTCCACGCCTACTGCCTGCCTTCGGCAGTACGGTTTCGCCGCCGCATGACCCCGCTGTTCTCCGACTACAGGTGCGAATCGCTCGTCGTGCAGAACCTGCCCCCGGCTTTTGTCCTGACCTGGACCCGCTAGCACCCGGCGGCGCGCCGGCCGATATTTTAAAGTTTTGCCATGGGTATTTGTAGTATAAGGTGACCGCCCGTCGTGGCCGTGGCAGGCATTGTCGCCTTGTTGCGCCGTCGTGGCGCAAAACCGCCGCGAGATTAAAGGCCCGACGGAAGTCGTAAACGTCGAAGCCTCTTGATTCGATCTGCACCACGCTCAGGAAGGAATCCCTGCGAATATGCTTTTGAAATCCCTTGTCCCGCCGATCTTCGCCTCGATAGCGCTTAGCATCCTGCCCGCCGGTACTGTTATCGCCCAGTCGGATGCCGGGAATCCTACCGTCCCCGCCATGGAAGCGGCACAACGGACCGGCCAGATTTCGATCGACGGCCGGTTGGATGAAGCGGCCTGGGCAGCGGCCGTGCCGGCGACGCGGTTCGTCCAGCGGGAGCCGGTGGAGGGGGCCGAGCCCGGTGAGGACACCGAGGTCCGTGTACTCTACGACGACGGCGCCATCTACATCGGCGCCCGGATGTACGACGATCACCCGGACCAGATCGGCAGGCAACTCGTCCGGCGGGACGAACGGGGTGCTTTCGACCTTTTCTCCGTTTCCGTCGATCCGAACAATGACCGGCTGACCGGCTACCAGTTCCGTGTGAGCGCCGCCGGGGCGCAGCGGGACGCCTACCTTTATGATGACGTGCGTCAGGACGACGCGTGGGACGCCGTATGGGAGTCCGGCGTGTCGATCGACGATCAGGGCTGGGTCGCCGAGATGCGGATTCCCCTGTCCCAGATTCGGTATGAACCGAAGAACGAACCCCAGACCTGGGGTATAAACTTCATGCGAAGGCGCCTGGCCGCGAACGAGTCGATCGACTTCGCCCTCCAGTCCCGCCAACGGCACGGAAGGGTCAGCGTCCTCGGTCGCCTGAACGGCCTGGTCCTTCCTTCGGGGGCCAGCCGCCTGGAAATCCGTCCATACGTCCTCGGCAGCGCCCGGACCGCACAGGCCGAGCAGGGGAACCCCTTCTTCGACGGATCGGACTTCAGTGGGCGGGGAGGGTTCGGTTTGCGTTACGGACTTAGTCCATCCTACCATCTGATCCTTACCGTCAACCCGGACTTCGGGCAGGTGGAAGTGGATCCCGCCGTCATAAACCTCTCGGCCTTCGAGACTTTTTTCCGGGAACAGCGGCCCTTTTTCGTGTTGGACGCCCAGGAGTTTGAATTCGGCCTTTCGGGCCGGGATGAACTGTACTACAGCCGGCGGATCGGCCGGCAGCCCCGGGGCGGCACGCCGGACGATGCGGATTTCGCCGATATCCCCACGGAGACCAGCATTCTCGGCGCGGCCAAGATCACCGGGCGTTCACCGGGTGGCGTGTCCATCGGCGCCCTGGCCGCGGTCACGGGTCGGGAATCGGGAAAAGCCCACTCGATTTCGGACGGCAGAATCCGGGAGTTCACCGTCGAACCCCGGGCGGAATTCGGCGTTTTCCGGATCCGCAAGGACTACCGAAACGGCGCCAGTCAGGTCGGCGCCGTCGGTTCGTTGGTGCACCGGGCCCTTCCGGACGACGGCGCCTTCGACTACCTCACGTCCGAGGCGTTTTCCGGCGGGGTGGACTTCGAGCACAACTGGGGGGGAGCGCGTTCGCGAGACTGGGCCGTCTACGGCTACCTGGCGGGCAGCCGCGTCCAGGGAAGCCCGGAGGCGCTGACCAGGATTCAGCGGTCCAGCAATCATTACTTCCAGCGCCCGGACGCTACCCGGTTGGCCGTGGATTCGACCGCCACCTCCATGAACGGGTACAACTGGCGACTGCAGTTCGCCCGGCGGGACGCCGAACACTGGACCGGAGCGGTGTGGTTCGCCGAAATCACGCCCGGTTTCGAGGTCAACGACCTGGGATTCTCCCGCTCGAACGCCCGACTAGACGGAGGCGCCCGGATCGAGTATCAGAACATCACACCGGGACGCTTCTTCCGCAACTACGACATCAGTTTCTTCACGTTCTACAACTTTCGGCACGAGGCCCTCGACGATCCGTGGACCTGGTCGTCGTGGCGGAACAACTACAAGAACGGCCGGTTCTGGGCTGGAGCCGATTTCGAATTGAACAACAACTGGGACGTTTTCCTGGGCTCCAGCTACGCCCCCACCCAATTTAGCGACACCCGGACCCGGGGCGGGCCGGTGATGGAGGATCCTGGTTCCTATTCATTCGACATAGGGATCGGCACGGACGGCCGGAAACGGATCTCCCTGGAGACGGAACTTGATTACGAGAACTACCAGCGGGGCGGCCATGAGTGGGGAGCGGAAGTCGAGGCCACGATTCGCCCAACCCCGAACTGGGAACTGGAAGTTTCGCCTAATTTCAGCTGGGAGCGGAACGCAGCCCAGTATGTTACCCGGACAGATGCCCTGCCCTTCGCACCCACTTACGGCAGCCGTTACGTGTTCTCGGACCTGGAGCGGCGGTCCTTTTCTCTCGAAACCCGATTGAACGTGGCCTTTTCGCCCGACCTGACCCTGCAGCTTTACGCACAACCCCTGCTTTCTTCGGGCGACTACCTCAACTACAAGCAATTGCTTCGGGGCAACAGCTTCGATTTCGACGTGCTGGACGAAGGAACCCGTTCCTTCATCGATCCGACGGACGGCTATCGTTACCTCGACTTCGACGGGGACGGGATGCCGGACATCAATTTCTCGGACCGGGACTTCAACATCCAGTCCCTGCGCATGAACGTGGTGCTGCGCTGGGAGTACCGTCCCGGTTCCAGGGTCTTCCTCGTCTGGCAACAGACCCGCAGCGAGCGGGACGAAAACGGGGCACTGGACATCGGCAGGGACTTCGGCAACCTTTTCGGCGGTGAATCTGAGAATATATTCATCGTCAAGTTCAACTACTGGTTCGGCGTGTGAATACGGTCAGACAGCCAGACCCTCACGCCAATGCGGCTTGACACGGGGACGTTTTTGTGGCCATATTGTGCTTGTGTAACTGATTACGCCGCATGAATATCCGGGCGGCATCCACCCGCACGAACTGAAACACGCCATGAAATCAACTCAAAACGTCATGAAATCAGCGCGCACCGCCATTCTGTCGCTCGCGATCCTGTTCGCCTTCGGCGCCGGCGCCTGGTCCGTTCATGGTCAGGCGGTCCGCACCGATTACATGGAGACCGAACTGGTCGTAGAGACGACGTCCGTCAAGCCCGGGCAGCCTTTCTGGGCCGGCCTGCGGATGAAGATGGACGAGCACTGGCACACCTACTGGCGCAACCCGGCCGATTCGGGGCTTCCCACGCAGATACACTTGGCGCTGCCCGATGGATTCAAGGCCGGTGAGATCAATTGGCCCTATCCCCAGAAGATCGAACTCGACATCCTGGCCAGCTACGGGTACGAAGGCGAGACGCTCCTGCTCGTGGAAATCACGCCTCCGGCCGACCTGGAGACCGGCGGGACGGTCGACGTCGGAGCCTTTGCTTCCTGGCTGGTCTGCGCGGAAATCTGTCTCCCGGGAGAATCCGGATACCAGGTGACGCTGCCCGTTTCCACGGAGGCGCCCCAGGCCGATGAGCGATGGACCGATCTCTTTGCCCGCACCCGGGAGCAACTTCCGGTCCCGGTCCCCGGATGGCACGTCGAGGCCGCTATCTCCGATTCCACCGTGGCGCTGCACGCCACGCCGCCCGAATGGTTCCCTGGAAACCTCACCAGCGCCGAGTTCTACCCCTACAACGCTGACCTGATCGACTACATATCTCCCCAGAAACTGGAGAAGACGGAGACCGGGTACCTGTTGACGATGCGCCGATCGGGCTTCTATACGGACAGGCCGCAGCAGATCGAGGGCGTGCTGGTGTCCCCGGATGGATGGCGTGGCCCGGGATCGGAGCGCGCCCTGGCCGTGAGCGCAGTCTATGCGGATGTGCTGTCGGCCGCGGTCGCTGCGATCGGTTCGCCTGTTTCGCCTGGTTCGCCTGGTTCCGGCAACGTTTCGGCGGTTTCCGGCCTTGCTGCCACGGCGATTTCCGGCGATCTCGTGTCCGGCCTGTGGCAGGCTCTGCTATTCGCCCTCATCGGCGGCATGATCCTCAACCTGATGCCCTGCGTCCTCCCCGTGCTGTCCATCAAGGTGCTCGGATTCATTCACCAGGCGGGCGACGATCCGGCAAAGGCCCGGCGGCACGGCATGGTCTTCACTGCGGGCGTCCTGGTCTCCTTTCTCGCGCTGGCGGCCGTCCTGATCGCCCTGCGGACCGGGGGAGAGCAACTGGGCTGGGGATTCCAGCTCCAGTCGCCGGTCTTCATCGTCATCCTGTCGGTCATCATCTTCATGTTCGGCCTGAGTCTCTTCGGCGTCTTCGAGATCGGCACGTCACTGGTCGGTCTCGGCGGGCGAATGGATTCGGGGAGCGGACTCGGCGGATCCTTCCTGAGCGGCGTCCTGGCCACGGTCGTGGCCACGCCGTGCACCGCGCCGTTCATGGGCGTGGCCCTGGGATACGCCCTGACACAGTCGGCGGCGCAGTCCCTGGCGATCTTCGGGTTCCTCGGCCTGGGCATGGCCCTGCCCTACCTGACCCTGTCATCCGTTCCCGCCCTGCTGCGGTACGTGCCGAAACCCGGCGCGTGGATGGAATCCTTCAAGCAGTTCATGGGCTTCCTCATGATGGCCACCGTGGTCTGGCTGCTCTGGGTGCTGAACCTACAGACGGATCCCAATCTGGTCGCCCTAGTGATGGTTCTGCTCGTGCTGGTGGCCCTTGGAAGCTGGATTCTCGGCCGCTGGGGAGGCATCGCTGCCGGCAGCCGTTCCAGGATAGCTGCCCGTGCTGCCGCCGCGGTGATCATCATCGCGAGCATGGTAACCGTACTGAGCCAGGTGCCGGCCCCGGCCAAGGCGGATCGAACTGCCGCGGCTTCGACATACAGCGCGGGGCTGGAGTGGGAACCCTTCTCCCGGCAGCTGGTGCAGGACCTGCGCACTTCCGGGAAGGCGGTTTTCGTGGACTTCACCGCGGCCTGGTGCCTGAGTTGCCAGGTCAACAAGCGCGTGGCGCTGAGCGACAGCCGCGTAGTCGAGCAGTTCGAGACCCTGGGCGTCGTCCCGGTCCAGGCCGACTGGACGTCGAGGGACCCCGAGATCACGCGGGCACTGGCCGAGTTCGGTCGCAACAGTGTCCCGCTTTACGTGCTGTATACGGGCGGTCCGGATTCCGTACCGGAGATCCTTCCGGAACTGCTCACGCCCGGCCTGGTGCTGGACGCGTTGAAGAAGGTGGAAAGCGGGAGCGCGGCCAGCAGGTAGTATTTGAAGTAGTTTGACGTTACTATTCACAAGGAGGATTTTCATGAAGAGGATTCTGATTCCGGCAGCCGTGGTGGCCGTTGCCGCCGCGTTCCTGCTGGTAAACTTTTCCACGCCGATGGCCGCCGGAGAAGCCAAGGTGGGGAACGCGGCCCCGGATTTCACGCTGACGGATACGAACGGCAATAGCGTGACGCTTTCGGACTACAGCGGCAAGTACGTGGTCCTGGAGTGGATCAACTACGACTGTCCTTTCGTGGCCAAGCACTACGAGGCCAAGAACATGCAAGGCCTGCAGGACAAGTACCGCGAGCAGGGCGTGGTCTGGCTGGCCGTCAACTCGTCGGCCGAAGGCAAGCAGGGCCAGTTCTCCAATGAAGAAATCCACTCGCGCCTGAAGAAGCACGCGTCGACCGTGGACGCCTACCTGCTCGATGGCAACGGCGACGTCGGCAGGGCGTACGGCGCCACCCACACGCCCCACATGTACATCATCAATCCCGAAGGCACGCTGATCTACATGGGCGCCATCGACAGCATCAACTCGGCCAACATCGCCGACATACCCAAAGCCGACAATTACGTCGTCATGGCGCTGGAAGCGACTTTCGCCGGCAAGGAAGTGCCTGTCGAGATGACCCGGGCCTACGGCTGTACGGTGAAGTACTAGAGGGACCAAAGTCCGGGGGAGGTCACGCCGCCTTGCGGGTTATTGGCACTCCCCCGGTATTGTCTATATCTGGAATCTCACGATCGTCGTGACGGAATCTGCGGAGCCATCATGACTTGTAACTTCACTCTGGACTTCTGGAAAGAAGAAGACTGGTACGTTGGTAAACTCCGTGAAGTTCCAGGAGTATTCAGTCAAGGCAAGAATCTTGAAGAACTGAAAACAAACATCAAGGATGCTTACGATTTGGTGATGCAGGAGACCGTACCGACTCCTGTAAAAGAATTTGAATCAACGGAACTGAGCCTGGAAGTACCTTGAAACGAAGAGCGTTTATTAAGAAACTGACGGACGATGGTTGTTTCTTGAAAAGACACGGCAGAAGGCATGATCTCTACTTCAACCCCAAGAACAATAAATGGGCGCCCGTACCGAGACATCGGGAAATCAGCGAGAGCTTGTGTAAACTAATTAGGCAGCAGTTACAACTAAACGACTCATAGGCTTCGTCCAGATTGCCTAGCATTACAGCGGGTCGCGCCATCGTAAGGAAGAAGCCGTACAAACGAAATTGCCGTTGTTGCCGCACGTATGGCGACAACGGCATTTTTATAGTTATCTTTGACTACGCTCCCCCGTTTTCTATATTTCTGAATAAGCGATTTTTGATTCCAGCGACGCCGGAACGTCCATTTCCGTTCGTGGCGCATGGATACCCGTCTATAATGCGCAAGCCGCCAGGAGGCCGCCATGGCCAAGTTCGGTGACCCGGAAGACTTCGTCGTGATGGGTGAGCGCGAGAAGTACCTCTACGATCTCCAGGGGTTTCTCGTGGTCCGCAGCCTGCTGTCCGCCGATGAGGTTCGGGCACTGAACGACGCCCTGGACGCCAATCCCGACCGGACCGGCGAGCACGGACCGGGCGGTGCGCTGGACGGCACCCCGCTGGCGGGCCCCGACACGCAGTACGTCCACTACGAAGGTATGCTGACCTGGGACCCGCCCTGGTGCCAATCCTTCCGCGACCTGCTCGCCCACCCCAAGCTGATTCCCTATCTGAATACCATGATGGGACGGGGCTGGAAACTGGACCACAACATTGACGTGCTCACTTCGAAGCCGGGCGCCCAGGGCACGCCTTTCCATGGTAACAGCACGGGGATGTTCGCCGGGTCGACCTACTACATGTACGACGACGGCCGCATGCGGAGCGGTCTGATCGTCTGCCAGTTCTACCTGACCGACGTGAACCCGGACGATGGCGGGCTGACCGTGATTCCGGGCAGCCACAAGGCTCATTTCCCCATGCCGGGATACGTCCGACACTTTGAGGACCACCAGGAGATCTTCCATCATGTCACAGTGAAAGCCGGCGACCTTGTAATCTTCAACGAGGCCACGACCCACGGCGCGCTGCCGTGGAGGGGAAAGGGTGAGCGACGCTGCGTGCTTCACCGTTACATCCCGAAATACATGCATTACGAAGGCGGCGTATATGAAACGCGCCTGCCCGAATGGACGAATGAGCTCACCGAAGCCCAGCGCGCGGTCCTGGAACCCCCGTACATCTACAACCGCCCCCTGATCGAGGACGACGGCGAATCGATCGTGCGTCCCCGCAGAGAGGGGATCTGAATGATTCAGTCTACATGAACCCGTCCACACCATACCTCACCATGGAGCCCCATGAACAGTACCTCTTCGACCTGCAGGGGTTCATCGTGGTGCGCAACGCCCTTGCGCCCCAGCAGGTTGCGGCACTGAACGAGGCCCTGGACGCCAATCGCGACAAGCGGAAGGACGATACGGCGAGCAGCACGAGCGAGGCGCTGAAGGGCAAGCAGCTTCGCGGCCTCTACGAGGGCATGCTGACGTGGGAGCAACCCTGGTGCCGGCCATTCCGCGAGGTGCTGGCCAATCCGAGGATCATCCCTTATCTGAACACCCTGCTGGGCCGAGGGTGGAAGATGGACCACAGTCCCTTCATCTTCACGTCCGCGGCGGGGACCGAGGGACTGCGCCTTCACGGGTACGGACAGGCCGAATACAACGGATCCCGGTCCTACCACTACCAGAACGGCGCTATGCGTTGCGGGCTGATCAACTGCCAGTACCAGCTGAGCGACGTGAACCCGGGCGACGGCGGCCTGTGCGTCATCCCGGGCAGCCACAAGGCGAACTTCACCCTTCCGGACGAAATCTCCCGCTACGAGGCCGATCAGGATATCGTGTACCACGTGCCCATGAAGGCCGGCGACCTGGTCATCTTCAACGAGGCCACGACCCACGGCACGCTGCCCTGGAAGGGGCAGGGAGAGCGCCGCTCGCTGTTCTACCGGTACACCCCGAAGTACATGCATTATACCGGCGGCGTGTACGAAACCGGCCTGCCGGAGTGGACGAAAGAACTCAACGAAGCCCAGCGGGCCGTGATCGAACCGCCCTATGTGTATCACCGTCCCTTGATCGACGACGACGGAAGGACGCTTTCGACCCCTCGGCGCGAGGGAGAGTAAAGGGAAACCCATGACCGGAAACGAAGCGATTGCGAAGATCCTGAAGGCGGAGGGGCTGGACTGGTTCAGCTGTTTTCCCCACCATCCACTCATCGACGCCTGCGCGATCGAGGGCCTGCGTCCCATTCTCTGCCGACAGGAACGGGCCGGCGTCAACATCGCGGATGGATTCAGCCGGATTCGGAACGGGAAAACCATCGGCGTCTTCATGATGCAGATGGGACCGGGCGCAGAGAACGCCTTCGGCGGGGTGGCCCAGGCCTACGCGGATTCGGTGCCCGTCCTGCTGCTGCCCGGTGGCCCGCCGCGGTCCCGCGCGGGCGCCGACCTTGCCTTCGAATCGGTGGAAAACTACCGGGGCATCACCAAGTGGGTCTCTAACATCAACTCGGCGGCCCGGATTCCAGAAATGATGGGGCGGGCGTACAGCCTGCTGAAGCAGGGCAAGCCGGGGCCGGTCATGCTGGAGATCCCAGGGGACGTGGGAGAGGAGGAGATCCCTGACGACGCCTTTGACTACACCCCCGTAAAACCGTTTAAAAGCGGCGCATCGCCCGAGGACGTCCGGGATCTGGTTTCGGCCCTGCTGAACTCCGGATGCCCGGTCATCAGCGCCGGCCAGGGCGTGCTGTACGCCGAGGCCACCGATGCGTTGATCGAGTTCGCCGAATGGACGAAGACCCCGGTCATGACCACGCTGGCCGGCAAGAGCGCATTCCCCGAAACCCATCCCCTGTCCCTGGGAACGGGAGCGGCTTCCCATTCCCTCATGGTGGCGGAATACCTGAAGAAGACCGATTTCTTCTTCGGCATCGGCACAAGCATGACTTCAGGGTTCAAGTCGGATGTGCCGGCAGGCGCCGCGCTCGCCCAGTGCGTCGTCAGCCACGGGGACCTGAACAAGGAGCACCGCGTCGACCACGGCGCGGTGGGCGACGCGGGGGTGGTGCTTCGGCAACTGGTCGAGGAAGCGAAACGCCAGCTCGACGGGCGGCCCCGGGACGATGAACGGGGCGATATCGCGGAGATCGCCCGGCTGAAGCAGGCGTGGCTGGCCGAATGGGAACCGCGGTTCCGCTCCGTTGAGGTGCCCCTGAGCCCGTACCGCGTGTTCCGAGAGATCGCGGGGGTGGTGGATGCGGCGCGCACGATCATCACCCACGACTCCGGCTATCCGCGGGAGCAACTCGCGCCCTTCTGGGAGACCGATACACCCCGGGGTTACATCGGCTGGGGCGCTTCCACGCAACTGGGTTACGGGCTGGGACTGGCCATCGGCGCCAAGATCGCCGACCCGGAGAAACAGGTCGTCAACGTCATGGGCGACGCCGCTTTCGGCATGGCCGGCCTGGACGTGGAGACCGCCGTGCGTTCGGAGATCCCCATCATCACGGTGATCCTGAACAACGGGGTCATGACCCATTACGACCACCACATGGCCTACGCGTCGGAACGCTGGGGGAGCAACCGCCTGGGCGGGGATTACGCCGCCATCGGAGCCGGGCTGGGCGCTTACGCGGAGAAGGTGACGACGCCCGACCAGATCGCCCCGGCGATCCGGCGGGCGGTGGAAGCCAACCGCGAAGGCCGGCCGGCGGTCATCGAGACGATCACCAAGGTGGAAGAGCACACGTCCAGGTATTAGAACTAACTACCGGAGCGCCATGCCCAGGATCCTGATCGGCACCTTCTTCCAGGAAACCAACGACTTCCATCCCAACGATACGGTGTACGAGGACTTCAGTATCCTGCGTGGCCGAGAGATGCTGGAGGGTCCGGTCGGCCTTGAGGACCTGGACAGCCTGGGTGGCGTGGTCGGTGGGGCCGTCCATACCCTTTCCGCCCGGAATGACGTGGAAATCGTGCCCACCTACAGCGCCGCCATGGGCGCGGGCGGCACGATCACGCAGGCGTGCTTCGAGCGGACCGCGTCGGAGTTGCTCGACGTGATCGAACGGCACAGGGCCGGTGCCGACGGCGTGTACCTGAACCTGCACGGCGCCATGGCCGCGGAAATCGAAAAGGATCCGGAAGGATACGTCCTGCAGGAGGTGCGCCGGATCGTCGGACCCCACGTGCCCGTGGTCGCTTCCTTCGACATGCACGGCACAATCACCCGACGCATGCTGTCCCACATGGACGGCTGCGCCATCCTGCACACCTATCCCCACATCGACTGGTACGAAACGGGCGCCCGGGCCGCCGGGGTGCTGCTGCGCATCCTCGACGGGGCCCGGCCCGTGATCGCCAGCGTGTATACGCCCACCATGGTCAGAGGCGACGAACTCAAGACGGCCACCGGCGTGCACGGCACGTTCATCCGGTACCTGGAGCGCCTGGAGGAACGGGACGAAGTACTCGCCGGGGGGATCATGCTGGGCCACCCGCCGACGGACTGCCCGGAACAGGGCTCCCGCGTCGTCGTGATCACGGACGGCAACCGGAACCTGGCGGTGCGGGAGGCCCTGCATATCGGCCGGAGCTTTTGGAACATGCGGTCCCACATGCAGTGCGTGCTGCACAGTGTAGAGGAGGGCATCCGCATCGCCGCGCAGGCGAAAGGAACGGTCGTTTTCGCCGATGCGGCCGACGCCACCAGTTCGGGCGCGCCGGGCACAAGCAACACCATCCTGAAGGGGTTCCTCGGGAGCGATTATCGCGGCTGTGTGCTGTTCCCCATCCGCGACGATCCCGCGGTCGCGCGCGCCATGGATGCGGGCGTCGGACAGACTATTACCGTCCCCCTGGGCGGAACGCGGGACCCCCGCTTTACCCCGGTGGAAGTCACCGCGACGGTCGAAGTACTGGACCGGCGGGACGACGTTCCCATCGCGGTGCTGCAGTGCCGGAACATCACGATTTTCCTGGCGGCTTCCGGTCCCCTGCTGTGCGACCGGTGGATGTATCCCGCCTTCGGCCAGGACCCGAAACGCTTCGACGTCGTGGTCAAGAAGCTGCCCCATACGCCGGACGAGTGGTACGACGACTGGGCGGAACGAACCCTCACCATCGATTCGCCGGGGGCGGCGAGCCCCAACATCCCCACGCTTGGCCACCAGTACGTCCCCCGACCCATCTATCCCCTCGACCCCGACATGACCTTCACGCCGGAAGTGGAGGTGATCGAATAAAGCCGCACGCCTGTCTTCTCGTAGCGGTCCCTCCCGCGGGGAAGGCATGAACCGTCACGTCACCAGCGGCCGCTGGGGCCTGGGGCTGGTCCTCAGCCTGTTCACGATCTTTGTATGGGGCGGACTGCCCATCGTCCTGAAAATCATGCTGATCAGCCTGGACGCCTTCACGATGACGTGGTACCGGTTCGTCGTCGCGGCCGCGTTGATGGCGCTGATCGTGTACCGGCAGGGTCATTTCGCCCTGGTCCGTCGACTCAAGGGCGGTTACGTACTGGTCTTCCTCGCGGCGGTGCTCGGGTTCAGCTGCGCGTACGTGTTCTATCCCCAGAGCCTGCAGTACATCTCGCCCAGCGCCGCACAGGTAGTCAACCAGATCTCACTGCTGTTCCTGCTGCTGGGCGCCATGCTGCTCTTTCATGAACGGATGACCCTGATCCAGGTCCTGGGCCTCCTGCTGCTCACGGGCGGGATCGTGCTGTTCTTCAACGAGGAACTGGCGGAACTCCTGTCCGGTGACAGCGCCATGATACCGGGCATTTTGTGGGTGACGGTGGCCGCGCTGGCGCTGTCGACATATACCCTCACCCAGAAGCAGTTGCTGCAGATCCTGCCCACGTCCGTCATCCTGTTCCTGATCTACCTGATCGGTTCGTTTTTAATCCTGCCCTTCGTTCGATTCGAATCGCTGCTGGCGCAGGACGCCCGGCAGATGATCCTGCTCAACGCTTCGGCGGTGATCTCGCTCGTCGCCTTCGTTACGCTGGTGGAATCACTGAAACACCTCGAGGTATTCCGGGTCAGCATGGTCCTGGCGGCCGTGCCCATGGTCACCGTCGTGGACATGATGATCCTGGCGCCGCTCCTTCCCGGCCTGTTGCAGCCGGAACACCTGAATCTGCTCAGCATATCGGGCGCCTTACTCGTCGTCATCGGGTCCATACTCGGCAACCTGCGGCGGTCTGTGAAGTCCGGGTAACCGAATACCGCGCGGTTCCGCTACGACCATGCGGGACGGGCAGCCCGGCCGAGTCCGCACAGGTCGCAAGGCCCGGCCACGACCGTGCCGGCCGGAGTAGCTTATCTTCGACGAAAGGAGCCGTTACCGTGAAACCCCTCCTGGTCATGGGCCTTAGGACCCTGGCCCACCTGGACGCGAAAGAAACCATGTACGAACAGATCGACCGGGACGATATCCAGGCGTCGGGACGATTCCCGGTGGAGCACCTCGAAGTCATCGCCGGCGGATTTGCGCTTGGGATCCTGTCCAGCCACGGCATTGCGCGCATCGAGCGGGTGATCGACCACCTGGGATGGTCCTGCCTGTTTCCGACGGAACACCTGATCTCATCGGATCCACTGGACCGAAAGGACGCGACAAACTGGGAAGGATGGCGGCGGGAATACGAAGTGCGGGGGCTTGCGCTGCACACGGTGGTCGATATCGGCGAGGTGCTGGTGCGCAACCTCGCCGGTTCGTCCGTCTTCGTGGATGTGGAAAAGTACTACGTCACCGCGGACGCGGACGTATGCATCGAGGGAGCGACGGGCATCTCGGCCCTGGACCAGACACGGGCTTACCGCCAGGCCGTCGGGAGTCCGCGGAACCGTAAGGGTCGTTAAGACTAACGTACCCCCGTCGCGCGGCTACCGATCGGACCGCGGCGCCCGGGCGTTCAGGAACTCCAGCACCAGGTGGGTCATCACGCGCATGCCCACTCCCACGGATCCGCTGTCCGCCGTCATGGTCGGGGTGTGCAGTCCGCCCGAAGGCTGGCCTGGTTTGGTGGTACCGAGCCGGTAGAAGAATCCGGGAATCTCGTTGGCGAAATAGGCGAAGTCCTCGCCGCCCATGGTCGGGGGCAGTTCGAGCACCTGCTCGACGCCGGGCGCACCCGTCAGGTAGCCGGCCATTTCTCGGGACAGGCCCGGGTCGTTGATCACGGAAGGGGTCCCGCGGTCGTAGTCAAGTACGAAGGAACCGCCATAGGCCGCGGTTATGCCTTCCAGGATGGATTTCATCCGGCGCTCCACCGTGTCCCTCACCACGGGATTGTAGGTGCGCACCGTCCCCTCGAGATGGACTTCCCGGGGAATGATGTTAAAGCGCTCGCCGCCGCGGAAGATACCCACCGTGACCACACTGGGCTCGAGGGGCGACAGGGTGCGCGACCGGATCGTCTGCAGGGCGAATACGATCTCGGAAGCCATGACGACCGGGTCGATGCCCTCTTCGGGACGGGCGCCGTGGGCCTGCTTACCCCGGACTTTGATGGTGAAATGATCCACGGCGGCGAAGGCCGGCCCGATGGTGTATCCGACGGTGCCCACGTCGAGGGAGGGCAGCGCATGGAGACCGAAAATCGCCTCGGGCGCGGGGTTTTCGAGCACTTTCTCGCGCACCATCAGGTCCGCGCCGCCCTCTTCACCGGGAGGCGCGCCTTCTTCCGCCGGCTGGAAGATGAACTTGACGGTGCCGGGCAGGTCGTCCTTCATCTCGGCCAGCACGGAAGCGACGCCCATTTGTACAGCGGTGTGTACATCGTGGCCGCAGGCGTGCATGACGCCCACTTCCTGGCCCAGGTAGGTCGTCCGCACGGTCGACCGGAAAGGCAATACCGTCTCCTCCGTCACGGGCAGCGCGTCCATGTCCGCCCGGATGGCCACCACCGGACCCGGCCGGCCGCCTTTAAGCACGCCCACCACGCCGGTATGGGCGACGCCGGTCCGGATCTCGATGCCGAGTGCGGTGAGATGATCCGCCACCAGCGCCGCCGTCTTGAACTCCCGGTTGCTCAGTTCCGGGTTCCGGTGGATATGCTCTCGCATGCGGATGGCTTCCGTCCGGTGCTTCGCCACCAGAGCGGCCACGTTTTCCTGCCGGGCGGCCACGTTATCCTGCTGGGCGGCCGCGGGCAGCGGCATGTTCGTGACAGACAACATGCCCAGGATGAGCAGCGCCCGCGTCAGTCTTCTCGGCATAAGGTCTTTCCTACCTCTCCCAGGGAAATTCGAAGGACGGCCGGTTGGCGTAACGGTCCATGGACACGCGCAGCCTGCTGCCGCATCCCGGCTCTAGCGTCACCGTAAAACTGCTGCCGTCGACCGGGGTTGACCCGCTTTCGCCATCCACTTCCAGGATCTGATGCTCCCCGTAAGCGCCGCCCTGGACGGTCACGGTACGAGAGGAGACCTGGTTGGTATTGACCAGCGTGACCACCGCGCTGTCGTCGTGAAGCTCTTCCACGAGTGCGCCTACGTCTTCCGGCATTCCCGGACGTACGCGCGCCGGATCGAAATACCGGAACCGGCAGTGCAGGGGGTGGCCCAGGTGCCCGGTGGGCATGCCACCGAGCATGAGCCGGATCAGGGCGTCCACCGCCGCGGGATTCGTGCCGTTCATGTCGTCCGATAATCGCGTATCCGGCGTGGACAGGTCGTTCCGCATCCTTTCCATCTTCGAACGAACGGTCGAGATGTCCTCCAGCAGCGCCTCTTCCGGATAGTCCGGGTTCTGCCCTTCCAGGAAGGCGATCCAGCCCTCCATGGGTACCCGTTCGAGATCGCGGCGGTCCATGGACCAGTAGTAGACCTGCTCCGCGCCCACGTCGAAGGGTTCGGGACGGTAGTCGTACCAGCCGTCATCGCCGTGCATGCGGGGATAGAGCGTCCGGCCGTTCTCGACCGTGCTGTTCGCGTTGACGCCGTCGATGACGCCGCGCCAGGTGTCGACGTATTTCTGGTCGCCGGTCAGCAGCAGCCCGTTGCCGAAACTCCAGTGAGCCCGGATCAGGAAGTAGGGCCGGTGCGCTGTCTCGCCGGTCTGGGGCACGATCGTCGAGAATCCCCACCCGTACGCCCCGCCGTACCATCTTCCGCCGCACTCCCCGCCGATGCTCCCGTCCAGTCCGATATTGGAGGGGATGATCCCGTTGTTCTTTTCGGTGCGCTCCACCCAGGCGTCGATGTAGTCCTTCGTCCAGTCATAGTACCTTTCATCGCCGTCGATCATGTAGGCGTTCAGGGTCATCGTGGTTACGCCCATATTTAGTGGATGATCGCCTGCCACATCGTTATAGTCCTTGAAGTGGGCGACCATCTCCTCGTAGTTCCGTTCCCCGTGCCCCAGCCTGAAACGGCCCTCGACCTCGATGGAATCGCCGGCCCAGTCGAGCCCCGTGGCCTTGCGCAGCATCGGCCCCCGGCTTCCGTTGAACATGCTCTTGATCACGCGGTGCTCGGGGATCCAGTTGTCGGCGATAGGATCGTCGCCCATGTAGAAGCCGCAGAATCGCCGGGTGCGGTCCACGAACTTCTTGTCGCGGGAGTCACACAGGCCCTCGAGGAAGAAGGCCGTGAAGCCCTCGCCGTTGTGCATCCAGTCGAACATCGTGGGGAACTCCTTGAAATACATGCCGTCCCGGGCGAATTCGACCTCGGTGGTCTTCGCCTCCGTGTACTGCAGCAGGTGACCGTCCCACGCCTTCCTGTACAGGTCATATACGCGTTTGGTAGCGCCGAGCGCATAGAGCTCCGGCCAGTTCGCGAAGTTCTCGGCCGCATCGTCCGGTCCGTCGTCGCCGCCCCAGCGGGGCACGCAGAGCAGGTACCCCCGCTCGTCGAAGTATTGATCGTAAAACGCTTCCACGGCCTCTTCCTGCTGTTTGATCAGGCTCAGTTCAAGCAAGGCCCAGGACGGAGGCGACATGGGCGAGGCGATACGCACGGTACGCCCACCGGTTGAGACGGCCGACATGGCAGTTCCTTTCTTTTGACGATGGGTAGTGTGAGTAGTGAAGGGGACCGCGGCAGCTTCTCTTCTGATGACTCCACGTAATCAGGATGTCAGGCCGCGGCCGTATCGCTTGCTCCGCAGGACGCTTTCGTCGATAAACGCGAGCAGGTACTTGACTTCGTCGGTTTGCTCCACTTCCGCCGTCACCGCATTCACCGCCTGGGAGATATTGAGAGAGGACCGGTGGAGCAGGCGATAGGTCTGCTTGAGCGTACGGATGGATTCGTCGGAGAATCCGCAGCGCTTCAGGCCGATGGTGTTGAGTGAAACGGGCTTGAGCGGATCGTGTCCATACTTGAAGTACGGGCAGATGTCCTTGGTCACCATGCCGCCGCCGCTGATGAAGGCGTTGCGGCCAATCCGGACGAACTGGTGGACGGCGACGAGCCCGCCCGTAATGGCAAAATCCTCTATTTCCACGTGGCCGCCCAGTTGCGTGCCGTTGGCGAGGATCACCCGGTTGCCGATCACGCAGTCGTGGGCGACGTGCACATAGGCCATGACCAGGGTATCACTGCCGATAACTGTCTTCCCCAACGCGCTCGTTCCGCGATTCAGCGTGGTGAACTCCCGGATGGAAGTCCGGTCTCCGATCTCCAGGATGGACTGCTCGCCGATGAATTTCTGATCCTGGGGGATCGACCCGACGACGGCCCCGTGATAGACCCTGCATTCCGCGCCGATTCGGGTATGGGCGCCGATCAGCGCGCTGGATGCAATCTGGGTACCGGCCCCAATGGTCACGTTGGGTTCCACGATCGTGTAGGGACCGATGCTGCAGCCGGCGCCCAGCTCCGCGTCGGGATGCACGATGGCCGTGGGATGTATCTGAACTTCGGCGGTAATATCCGTCACTGTGGGGCCTCCCGGTCCGCCCGGTCCGCCCGGTCCGCCCGGTCCGCCCGGTCCGCCTGGTCCGCCCGGTCGGCCTGGTCGACCCGGTCCGTCTGGTCAGCACGGTCAGTCTGTTCCACCCGATCCGCACGGTCCGTGATCATGGCCATGAGGGTGGCTTCGGCAACCAGTTCATCGTTAACGTAAGCCTTGCCTTCCATCTTGCATGCGTGCATGCGCATCCGGATCGTTTCCAACTCGAAACGGATCTGGTCGCCGGGTTTTACCAGTCTCCGGAAGCGGGCATGGTCGATGCCCATGAAATACGCCATTTTGCTTTTCGGCTCATCGATCGTGTTGAGCAGCAGCAGACCGCCCGCCTGCGCCATGGCCTCGACGATCAAGACGCCTGGCATGACGGGATGGCCGGGGAAGTGGCCCGCGAAGAAAGGCTCGTTGATGGTCACGTTCTTCAGCGCGGTCACCCGCTTCCCCGGTTCAATGTGGGTCACCCGGTCGATGAGCAGAAAGGGATACCGGTGGGGGAGGATGCGCAGGATGTCCTCGATGTCCAGGACCGATTCGGGTTCAGATTCAGACGGAGCAGGTGCAGGCGGATCGGCATTCCCTGTTTCTGTTTCCGGCTTCTTCTTCACGCACGCGCCGCGGATCCTTCGCACGAGTTCCACGTTGGCGGCATGGGAGGAACGCGCGCCGAACACCTGCGCTCTGAGCGGCGCTCCGAGCAGGGCCAGGTCGCCGATCAGGTCGAGGGCCTTGTGGCGGCAGGGCTCGTTGTCGAACCGCAGCGGCTGGGCGCCCACGATCCCGTTCTCACCGATCACCACCCTATCCTCCACACCGAACAGATCCTTCAACTCGTCCAGTTCCTCGTCGGACAGGTCCATGTCCGCGATTACCACCGCACTTTCCAGGCTGCCGCCCTTGATCAGTCCTCTTTCGCGCAGGGCCTTCACGTCACTCAGGAAGGTCCAGGTCCGCGCCGGGGCGAACTCGGTGACGAATTCGTCTTCCAGGGAATAGAGTACGGTGTGCTGGCTGGCCAGGTTGGATTTCTGGTAGTCGACCATGTAGGTGAGATGGAAATCGTCGGAGGGCATGACGACGAGTTCCTTAAGCAGGCCGTTCTCCCGCTCCGAATACAGCACGGGGTTGTCCAGTTCCAGGTATTCCCTGGGGGCGTCCTGTTCGACGATGCCCGCTTCGATCAACGCGTTCACAAAGGGTATGGCGCTACCGTCGCAGATCGGCGGCTCGTCCCCGTCCAGTTCGATCCGGATATTGTCCAGGCCCAGGCCCGCGACGGCGGCCAGGACGTGCTCCACGGTGTGGATCCGGACGCCGTCCCGCGCCAGGTTCGTCCCCCGGGTCGTATCGATCACGTAGTCTATGTCCGCCGGAATTTCCAGCCTGTCGGGATGGTCGACGCGTACGAAACGGATCCCGTCGTTTACGGCACCGGGCTTGAACGTGATCGTCGCCCGTCCTCCGGTATGCAGGCCGATGCCCTTGATGGACGCCGAGGACTTGATGGTACGCTGGCGTTTGAGCATGTGCCGCTACTCTCTTCCTTCGTTGGATGGCCCGTCCTGCTCGCCGCTTTCGAGCGCCTTGATCCGCTCCTCCAGGGTCTGGATCTGGTGCAGCAGGTCCGGCAGGCGCTTGATGGCCGCCTCGATTCTCCTGGCCTGGTTGTGCGGACGGGCGGGGTATCCCGAAACGGTCGATCCGGCGGGAATGGACTTGGTCACGCCCGCCTGCCCGCCGATCCTGGAACCGGCGCCGACGCTGATGTGATCGGAGAGCCCGGCCTGCCCGCCGATGAGTGTCCCCGATTCGACTACCGTGCTGCCCGCGATGCCTACCTGGGCGCATATGGTGACGTGATCGCCGATCACGACGTTATGGCCGATCTGTACCAGGTTGTCGATCTTCGTGCCGCGGCCGATGCGGGTCATGCCCATGGTCGCGCGGTCGATTGTCGAATTCGCACCGATCTCCACTTCGTCGCCGATCTCCACGCCGCCGACCTGCGGTATCTTTCTGGCACCTCCACTGCCCTGGAAATAACCAAAACCATCGCTGCCGATCACGACACCGCCGTGCACGATCACGCCCTCTCCCAGGGAGACCCGGTCGTAGAGCGTCGCGTTTGCAAAGATCCACGTGCCGGCGCCGACCCGGCAGTTGGCGCCGATCGACACGTTCGAGCCGATGCAGGCGCTCCGCCCCACCACGGTGTGCGGACCGATCGACACATGGGAACCGATGGCCGCTTCTTCATCCACCTCCGCGGCGGAATCTATCCTGGCCGTCGGATGGATCCCGGTTTCGGCGGGACGGTGTCCGGCGAAATAGGTCGTCAGCAGGGTGACGAGGGCGAGCTCGGGAGAAGCCACGCGGATGATGGGGACCGGGGCGTGATCGATTTCCCGGGAGACGATGACCGCCGTGGCCTCCGTCGACTCCAGGCGCCGGCTCTGCCGGGCGTTGATCAGGACGGAGATCGAACCCTTGCCGGCCTCGTCCAGCGGGGCCACGCTCTCGATGATGCATGAACCGTCGCCGATGAGTTCGCCCTGTACCTGCGTCGCGATATCTGCCAGCTTCTGTCGCATGGGTGGCTAGTTGGCTTCCTTCTGCAGTTCCTCCAGGACCTGCCCCGTGAGGTCCTGCGCTCTAAGCGGATCAATGTAAAAGAGCGACCCGGCATCGAAGATATAGGTGTAATTCTCCGCCTTGGCCAGGGTCTGCACCACGTTGAAAATGGATTCCTGCAACGGCCTGGTCAATTCCACTTCCTGCTGCGCCAACTGCATTTGCTGGGTCTGGGCGAACTGCATGAGCTCCTGTTTCTTCTGCATGATGTTCTGCTCGTCCTGCTGCCGCCTGGCCGCGGTCAACATGGTCTTGCGGGCTTCATATTGCTGCTCCAGCATCTCGACTTCCTGCTGCCTGCTCTGGACCTGTTCCTGCATGGCCGTCACCTGCTTCTGGAAGGCCTCTTCGGCATCCCTGAACCCCTGGTACGACTGGCGCAGGCGATCCATGTCGAGATAGCCGATCTTGAGTTCCTGCCCCTGGGCGACTACCGGCTGCAACATGACGGCGGCCAGCACGGCCAGCACGGCCGCAATGCGTATCATCCCTCTCCCTGAAACCATTGATATCCTCCTCGAATGCCGGATCGCTCCGGTAACCTGGAACAGCTTGTCAGAACATCTGGCCGAGCTGAAAGTGCGTATGCCAGCCGCTTCGCTTCTTCTGAAGGGCCTGGATGGGATCCGAGGGCCGGTCGAATCCGTATCCGACGTCGAAGCCCAACAGCCCCACCAGGGGCATGATCACCCGGATGCCGGCGCCCACCGATTTCTTCATATTGCCCGGCAGCGGGGTGGCGTCTTCGAGCTTAGCCCAGGCGTTGCCGGCCTCGACAAACGCCACGGCGTAGACCGGCTGTTGAGAACTGAGCTGGTCGACGATCGGGACCTGGTACTCCAGCGTGATGATGCTCATCGCGCGGCCTCCGTCCCGGCTGCTGGTCCCGTCACCCAGATCGGTGTAGGGACCGATGGAATTGTTGCCGTACCCCCGGATCAGGCCGTCGAAACTGACCCCTCCCGGAAAGAACCGTTCGATAAACGGGACCTCACGGTCGTTGAAGGGGTTTACAGCAAAGGCATATCTCCCCTTGAGGGACAGGGACGTGCCTTTGAACAGGGGAACATAAAAATCGGATTCCAGGGTCTGCTTGAGGAACTTCACGTCACCGCCAACGCCGGCAACGTCGCTACGTGACGTATGGCGCATGCCACGCGTTGCAAACTGGGGAAAATCGCGGCTGTCGCGCGTCACGGAGAAGGACACCTGGCTGGTCAGGCCGCTGTTGGATTCGTAGGATTCCCGATTCCGTATATTCAAGTTTATGGCCGAAATCTGCGTATCCGTCAGGGTGGTATCTTCCAGTGCCGCCGCGTAGTAACGCTCGCCAAAACCGGTGTAATTCTGGTCGTAAAACCGATAGGCACCGTTGATGCGCCAGTACGTGCCGCGGAAGCGGCGCCCCAGGGACAGCCCGAAGCCTTTCCGTATGACATTGAATTCCCGGTACCATCGCCGGTTCGTACGGTAGATGTCGATGCCGGCGCTGGTCGGCGTATCGAAGAGCCAGGGTTCGACGAAACTCGTTGAAATGGAATTGCGCCGGGCGCCGAATTCCCAGTTGAAATTCACGTTCTGTCCGTTGCCCAGGAAATTCGGGATGATCATGGATATGGTACCCACGAGCCCGTCGAGCCCGCTGTAGCCGGCGCCGGCATTCGCCGTACCCGTCGGTTTCTCCAGGACGGTAAAGGTGATGTCCACGTCTCCGTTGGCACGGGGTTGCAGGCCGGGCTGCACGTCCTGGAAGTAATTCAACTGGAAGACGTCCCGCTGGCTTCTCATCAGCACCGAACGGCGAAAGAACTGTCCCGGTTTGATCAGCAGTTCGCGCCGTATGACCTTGTCCTTCGTCTTGGTATTGCCGATGATGTTGATCCGGTGTACCTTTGCGGGTTCGCCCTCGTTGACCGCGAAGCGCAGATTGATCGTGGAGTCGTTGGCCGCCGATTCTCGGGCGATGGGCGTGGCGTACAGATAACCCAGTTCGCCATACGCTTCGTAGATGGTCGACACGCTTTCCTGGTATTCTTCTTCGTTGAAGGGCTGGCCCGCGTCGATCTTGATGAGACTGGACAGTTGTTCGCCGGTGAACTTCGTGTTCCCCTCGAAGGCGACGTCCCCGAGGTAATACCGCCTTCCTTCCTTGACATCGACCTTGATGTACATCCGCTTCCTGTCCTCGCTGAACCAGAGCGTGTCGTCCACGACTTCCGCGTCCCGAAATCCGTGCTTGCGGTACTCCTGGACGATTTTCTCGAACTGGTCCAGCAGGCGTTCCCGGCGCAGGTCGCCTTCTTTCCAGAAATGCTCTTCTTCCGTGTCCGCTTTCTTTCGAAAGGCCTTCTGCAACTCCTTTTCCGGTACGGACACGTTGTTTTCGATAAAGATCTCGCCCAGCCCCACCTTCTCGCCTTCATCGATTTCGATCCGCATGATCGCGTTGTTTCTTTCCACGAGGACGCGTTCATTCAGCGTGGCGAGCAGGTACCCCTTTTCGTAATAGGCGCTGGTGATGTTGTCCAGGACACTCTTTCTGCGGAAGGGAGACAGGGCCTGGCCCTGGAAAATGCCCGAAATGCGTTCGAGTTCGTCGTCCTTGATCTTATCGTTTCCCTCGAACTCCAGGCGGTCCAGCAACGGGTATTCCTTGACGTTTACGGTCACGATCAGACCCGTCGCGCTTCCGCTGACGTAGATGCGTATGTCCTCGAACAGTCCCAGCCGGTACAGTTGCTTGATCGTGGTGGCGCCGTCCCGGGGATTATAGGGATTACCCGCTTTCAGCACGGTCATCGACCGGATGAGGGGTTCATCCACGTTGGCGTGCCCCTCGATACGCACGTCGGCGATCAAAGACTGCTGCTGTTGTCCGAAGACTTTCTGGGGACTCACGGACGCGGAGGCAAGAATCCCGCCCGTCAGGATCAGTACAAGGAAGGGTTTGAAGTACATGGATGACTTTGAAGACACAGCGGCAACTTTCCCGTCCATGCGGGTAATCGATCGGCAGAAGCCGGCTATCGACATGAACACGGCGCAAGCGGCCCGGCTGTCGATTCTACGCGCAACCCACATGGCGGGTTCCCGTCCAAGGGTTTCAACCGGACATGGCTGGACGGACTCGGCCCGTCCAAGGGTTTCAACCGGACATGGCTGGACGGACTCGGTCCGTCACGGGGGCTTTCAGGCTTCCGACTCGGTGAGGACGGGCGCCTTACCGGTATCAGCGGTCTCGGCCTTGTAGAACGTCAGGTTTTCACCCTTCTTGCCGACCCTGATTTCATCGCCGTCGCCGAACGTGCCCTTCAGCAGCTCTTCCGCAAGCGGATCCTCGAGCATGCGCTGGATGGTCTGGTTCATGAACCGGGCGTTGTAGACCGGGTCATATCCCTTGTCGGACAACAGCTCCCGCGCACTCTGCGTCAATGAAATGCGGATGCCCCTTTCGCTCATCCTTTCGTTGATTTCCTTGAGCTGCAGATCGATGATCCGGGAGATATCGGACGGGTTCAACTGGCGGAAGACCACCGATTCGTCGAGCCGGTTCAGAAACTCCGGATTGAACAGTTTCTTCACCTCTTCCTTTACGGTGGCCTCCATCTTTTCGTAGTCGACGGTGGCGTCCTGCTGGAAGCCCAGGCCTCCGGCCTTGTTGATGTCCCGGGTGCCGAGATTGGAAGTCATGATGATGATGGTGTTGCGGAAATCCACCCGGCGGCCGTTGCTGTCGGTCAGCGTGCCCTCGTCCAGTATCTGCAGGAGGATATTAAATACGTCCGGATGGGCCTTCTCCACCTCGTCCAGCAGAATGACGGAATAGGGTTTGCGCCGTACCTTCTCCGACAGGTGCCCGCCTTCGTTGAATCCCACGTAGCCCGGCGGAGCGCCGATCAGACGGGACACGTTGAACTTCTCCATGTATTCGGACATGTCGATGAAGATCAGGGCGTCGCTGTCCTGGAAGAGGAAGGAGGCCAGGATCTTGGCCAGTTCCGTCTTGCCCACGCCGGTCGGCCCGAGGAAGAGAAACGATCCGATGGGCCGGTTGGGGTTCTTCAGCCCGGAGCGCGAACGCCGGATGGCCTTGCTCAGCACCTGGATGGCCATGTCCTGGCCGATGATCCGTTTCTTCAGCTCGTCCTCCATGCGCAGCAGGCTCCTCGATTCCTGTTCCTCGAGCCGGAACATTGGAATACCCGTCATGCTGGAGATGATCTGTGCCATGTCGTTCTCGGTGACGGTCACCACCTGGTCGGAAACCCGTTCGCGCCAGGCCATGAACGCCTCGTCGTACTCGCGCTGCAACTCCTCCTGTCGGTCCCGCAGCGCAGCCGCGCGTTCGAACTCCTGCTGCTGGGCGGCCTCCACCTTCTTCTCCTGAATGGCCTGGAGCTGTTCCTCGATCTCCCGGATCTCTTCCGGGACAGTCATCTTGGACAACTGCGCCTTGGACCCTGCCTCGTCGATGATGTCGATGGCCTTGTCCGGGAGGAAGCGGTCCTTGATGTACCGGTCGGACTGCTTTACGGCGAACTCGAGGGCGTCGTCCGTATACTTGACGTGATGGTATTCCTCGAATCGGCTGCGCAGCCCTTTGAGCATGTCGATGGTTTCGTCGATGCTCGGCTGGTCCACGATCACCTTCTGGAACCTGCGTTCGAGCGCGCCGTCCTTTTCGATGTGCTTGCGGTACTCGTCAAGCGTCGTGGCGCCGATGCACTGCAGTTCGCCCCGGGCGAGGGCCGGCTTGAAGATGTTGGACGCGTCGAGACTACCCTCGGCGCCGCCCGCCCCGACGATCGAATGAAGCTCGTCGATGAAGATAATCACCTCGTCCGACTTGGTGATCTCGGCCATGATGGATTTCAGCCGGTCTTCGAACTGTCCCCGGTACTTGGTCCCGGCCACGATCGAGGCCATGTCCAGCGTCACGACGCGCTTGTTCTCGAGGATCTGGGGGACGCCGCGTTGCACGATGCGCTGCGCAAGCCCCTCGGCGATGGCGGTCTTGCCCACGCCGGGCTCGCCGATCAGCGCCGGGTTGTTCTTCTTGCGTCGGCTGAGGACCTGGGTGACCCGTTCGATTTCCTTGTCGCGGCCGATGACCGGATCGAGTTTGCCGCCGCGCGCCATTTCGGTGAGGTCCCTGCCGAAATGGTCCAGGAAGGGCGTCCGGCTGCGCTGCGCGTCCTTCTTGGTCACCGAACGGTCGCTCTGGATGTTCTGGATCTCTTCCTTGATCTTCTCGAACGTCACGTCGTAGGTCGAGAGGATCTGGGAGGCGATCCCCTGCTTGTCCCGGACCAGCGCGAGCAGCAGGTGCTCGGTCCCCACGTATTTCGATTTCATGTTGTTGGCTTCGTGCGCGGCGATCTCCAGGGCCTGTTTCGCCCTCGGCGTAAAGGGAACCTGGCCGATCGTGAGCGCACTCGACTGGGATACCGTAGCCTCCTCTATGGACTGCCGGAGGTCTTCGAGATCGATGCCCATATTGCGCAGCATGGCGGCCGCGGTCCCTTCCCCATCCCGGATGAAGGCCAGCAGCAGGTGCTCCGTGGCGATGTAGTCATGCTGCAGCCGGGCGGCTTCTTCCCGGGCGATGTGCATCACCCGTTTGAACCGTTCCGTAAACTTGTTGTTGTTTCCCTGGGGCATCTTGAGCATCCCTCCCTTCATGGTCCGGGGTCTGAACCCCCGGCCGGAGTGTGTTCGCCGTCGTTCTCAGAACCTCAGGTGTTCCCTGACCAGCTCCGCGCGGCGCTCATCCTGTTCTTCCGCCGTCATTTCCCGGCCCGAGGCCATCCGGATGTGCGCGGGCTGTATCGCGATCATCAACTGGTTGAATGCACTCGTCTCCATGCCCTTGCAGATCCGCATAAACGCGCCCATCCTGAGCATGGACAGGGCATCCAGCGCTTCCATCTCGCCAAGTAGCCGGGCATGCTTCAACAGGCCGTATGCCCGGGCCACCCTGTCTTCCGTCTGGCGTTTCGCCCTGCTTGCCAGGGCGTCGCAGGCCCGTTCCTCGAAGGCGGCCAGCCGGCGCGTGACACGGTCGAGCCGGTCGACGATCTCCTCCTCGGCGTGTCCCAGGGTGCACTGGTTGGACACCTGGTACATGTTGCCCGATCGCCCGGTGCCTTCGCCGTGCAGTCCCCGCACCGTGAACCCGATCTCCTCCATGGCGCATCCCAGGGAAGCCATCTGGTCCGCCAGGGTCAAACCCGGCAGGTGCATCAACACCGACAGCCGCATTCCGGTGCCCGTGTTGCTGGGACAGGACGTTAAATAACCAAACTCATCCGAGAAGGCAAAATCAAGTGTTTTGCTCAGTTCGGTATCGATTTTGTCCGCTTCCTGCCAGGCCGCGCGCACCTGCAGGCCGCCTTTGATGGTCTGCAGGCGCAGGTGGTCTTCCTCGTTCACCATGAGGCTGAAGGTTTCTCCGGGGCCTATGAACACGCCCGCAGGCCGCGTCCCGTCCGCCAGGGAAGGGCTGATCAACCGTCTTTCCACCAGTACCCCGCGGTCCAGTTCCGACGTGTCCAGCAGCGATAGGTACACCGACCGCGCCACGTTTTCGCTGCGCTGGACGGCGTTTTCCACCTGTTCGATCACGCGGAACCGCTCGTTCTTGATCGAACGGTGCACGAAGGGCAGGGAGGTCAGGTTCCGCGCAAGACGGGCCCGGCTGCTGATCACCAGGTCCGCCGTCTCGCCTTCGGGCACGCACCATTGCGGCACGTCGACCAGCAGTTCCGTGTACAGGTTTTCCATTCCGCTGTCCATGGGCTTATCCATGGGCTACCTCGTGCAGGTCCGAGCCGCGTTCGAGTTCGTTGATGCGGTCCCGCAGATCCGCCGCCTGTTCGTAGGCTTCACGGCCGACGGCCTTCTTCAGGGCCCGCCTGAGATCGATCAGTTCGCGCCGCGTCTTCTGCCGGGACGGATCGGACACGGGGACCTTGCCCCGGTGGTACTCATTGCCGTGTATCTGCTTGAAGAGCGGGACCAGCGTCTCCTTGAAGGCGCGGTAGCATGCGGCGCATCCCAACTGTCCCGATTCGCCGAACTCCGCCGCGGACAAGCCGCATTGTGTACATGACGTCGTTTTCATCACCGATCCAACCCCTGGCCGCCGTTCTGGGCCTGGTCGTGATCCTACCCTGGCCGCCATCCTGGGCCCGGTCGCCACCCTAGGCCGCCAAAGCGTTCAATAGTCCGTCTTCCAGCCTGAATGCGCGGTCTGCGCGGCGGCCCAGGTCTTCGTCATGGGTAACGACGACGAAGGCCTGTCCGTGCCTGCGGGACATAGCCCACATCAGGTCCAGCAGCGCTTCCCCGTTCCCGCGGTCCAGGTTGCCGGACGGCTCGTCCGCCAGCACGATGTGGGGCCGGCCCACCAGGGCCCGGGCCACGGCAACCCGCTGCTGTTCTCCGCCGGAAAGCGCGACCGGCTTGTGGTCGAGCCGCGCCGCCAGTCCCACCTCCGCGAGCAGGCTTCCGGCCCGGTCGCGGGCCGTGTCCCAGTCGCATCTTCCCACCAGCAACGGCATCATCACGTTTTCCAGCGCCGAGAACTCGGGGAGCAGGTGATGGGCCTGAAAGACGAAGCCCACGGTCCGGTTGCGGAACTCGGCCAGCCGGTCGTCAGGCAGGTCGAAGGCGTTCGTTTCGCCGATGAAGACCTGGCCGGAAGTGGGCCGGTCCAGCGTTCCCAGGATATGCAGCAGGGTGCTTTTGCCCGCGCCCGACGCGCCGTGGATCGCCACGATCTGCCCTCGGCGGATATCGATGTCGATGCCCTTCAGGATCTCGAGCCGGCCGTTGCCTGAGTGGAAATCCCTGGTCAGGCTTCTCGCGCTCAGCACTTCATCGGTCCGGCTGTCGTCCGCTGTGGGCGGTTCATAGGCCATAACCCTGGCTTCTAGTCCTCCTCCCGCGTCCCGCGGCGCGTTCGCTATTCGTGCCGGATCGCCTCGACCGGCACCAGGCCGGCGGCCTTCCGTGCCGGATAGACGGCGGCCATCACGCAGATCAGCATGGATCCCAGGGCGACACTGGCGAAATCCAGCGGGTCGACCCGTACGGGCAACGCGTCGATCAGATAGATGTCCGGCGGCAGCGCGATGAACTCGAAAGTCCGCTGCGTCCAGCAAAGCACGTAGCCGATCACGCAACCGAGCAAGGTACCCAGGACGCCGACCACGGAACCCTGGATGATGAATACCCTGGTGATGCTGGCGGCGGTGGCGCCCATGGACTTCAGAATGCCGATGTCCCGGGTCTTCTCCAGCACGACCATGATCAGGGTACTGGCGATGTTGAAAGCGGCCACCAGGATGATCAGGTTGAGTATGGCGAAGGAGCCCCATTTCTCGAGGGTCATCCACCGGAACAGGCCCTTGTGCCGCTGCATCCAGTCTACCGTAAAATACGCTACTGACGGGCTTGACGCAACAGAGGATTCAGCGGTCTCCTCCACGTAGCGGTTAAGTGCGGCCTCGATTTCTTCGGAGACACGACGCGCCTGGTCCCGGTCGGCAACCCGGACGGCGATGCCGTTAATGTCGCTTCCGAGTTTGAACAGTTTCTGGGACTCGTCCAGGGAGACGTAGGCGGAGGAGGCGTCGTACTCGTAGAACCCGGTTTCCGAAATGCCCGTGACCCTGTACGGCCGGATGTAGGGCGTGAGCGCCGAGGTCAGGGAGAAGCCCTGGATGTTGCCCAGAGCGACCCTTTCGCCGACTATGATCCCCAGCTGATCCGCCAGGCCCCTGCCCAGAACGATCCCGGGCAGCGATCGTCCGTCCGGATCGGCCGGATCGGGCGCGGCCGTCAGGTCCAGGGATCCGAAGGCGATGTTTTCCTCGAGGTTCGTCGCCAGGCGGCCCGATGTGATGTCCAGCCCGTGCACGATGACGCCCGCCGCCGCATTGCGCGTTGTGGGCACCGGTGCGCAGACGGCCTTCTCCAGGACGTATGGCGCGGCCGAGACCACCTCGTCCACCGACAGGATGACGTCGATCAACGGATCGTATTCGGAAATCGAACCATCGCCGAGCAACGAATACACGTTGATATGCGCGCGCTCCCCGATGATCCGTTCCCGGACTTCGCTTTCAAAGCCGTTGAACAGCGAGAGGACGATGACGAGGGCGGCAACGCCCACAAGCACACCGCCCACGGATATGTATGTGATGAGGGAGACGAACCGGTTCTGCCGCTTGGAGCGCAGGTATCTCAGGGCGATGAACCACTCGTATGACCATCGTTTGCGCGGCACTATTCGGCATCCTGTGCGCCGGACGCCCGGTCCGGCCGGCCATCCGTTTCGCCGGGACCGTCTTCCCCGTCGACCTCGGCGCTATCCGGGCCGTCGGATTCTTCTCCGGAAGCTTCCCGGCGCATGTGGGGAAAAAGGAGCACGTCCTTGATGTTGGCTGAGTCGGTGACCAGCATGGCCAGCCGGTCGATGCCGATGCCGCATCCCCCGGTGGGCGGCATGCCGTATTCCATGGCGCGCAGGAAGTCTTCGTCCATGGCGTGAGCTTCCCCGTCACCCTTCCGCTGCATTTCCACCTGCTCCTCGAACCGGCGGCGCTGGTCCACCGGGTCGTTCAACTCGGTGAAGGCGTTGGCGAACTCGCTTCCGCAGATGAAGAGTTCGAACCGTTCGGTAAGGTCGGGATCGTCACCGCGGCGCTTGGCCAGGGGGGAGATCTCCACGGGATAGTCCGTGATGAAGGTCGGATTCACGAGACGGTCCTGTACGAAGTGCTCGAAGAGTCCGTCGATCATCCGGCCCCGGCCCAGCTCGGCGTCCACATCCAGTCCCCGTTCACCGCAGACCGCGGCAAGCTCTCCGGTCGACAGGCCGGCGACGTCGATACCGCTGTGGGTGCGGATGGCTTCCAGCATGGGAATCCTCGGCCAGGGCGGGGTCAGATCGATGGGCTGGTCCTGGTAGGCGTGCTCCAGCGTGCCGTTCACCTCCTCGAAGACCGAGACGAAGAGGCGCTCCACAAGGTCCATGATGTACTGGTAATCGACATAGGCGATATAGAACTCCAGCATGGTGAACTCGGGATTGTGCGTGCGGTCGATCCCTTCGTTCCGAAAATCGTGCCCGATTTCATACACGCGCTCCAGGCCGCCGACGATCAGCCGCTTGAGGTAGAGCTCATCGGCGATGCGCATGAACAGCGGCATGTCGAGGGCCTGGTGGTGGGTCTTGAAGGGACGGGCGAGCGCTCCGCCGTAGAGGGGCTGGAGGATCGGCGTTTCGACTTCGATGAAGCCCTCGCCGTCCATGAACCGCTGGATGGACCGGATGAGTCGCGAGCGCTTGAGGAAGACTTCCTTGACCCCGGGATTGATGATCAGGTCGACGTAGCGCTGCCGGTACCTGGTCTCGATATCCCGAAGGCCGTGCCACTTCTCGGGCAACGCGCGCAGGGACTTGGACAGCAGCGTCAGTTCGTCCGCCATGACGGTGGTTTCACCGGTCCGGGTGGTGAAGACGGCGCCTTTCACGCCCAGGTAGTCCCCGACCTCGATCAACTGGTCGTAGACCTCGTAGGCGTCCGGTCCGACGCGATCGAGCCGGACGTAGATCTGTATCCGGCCGGTACGGTCGAGCAGGTGGGCGAAACCGGACTTGCCATGGCCCCGCTTGGACGTGATCCGGCCCGCTACCGCGACGGGCTCGGCGGATTCGATCAGCGTTTCCACCTGATCGAGAATGGACTGGGCGGGATGGGTTACGTCGTAGCGGACGGGGTACGGATCGATGCCGCGCGCGCGGATCTCTTCGAGTTTGCTGTACCGTTGACGGTTGAATTCGATCGGGCTGTTCACCCGTTTGCTCCGAAGGACTTCATGGTTGGTGACGGACCCCGGTAGAGGCGCGCTGCGGATTGATCGATGCGCCGACCGGCCTGCCGGACGGGCACCGGAATATAGGCGCGACGGGCCGTCCTGTCAACGAAAAAGGACTATCGGGACAACGTGCGGGATGGGTCCGTGCGGCATGCGAGCGGGGGACGCGCGGCGGCGTTTTCGGCGGCGTTTTCGGGACGTGCAGGATGGGCGCGTGCGGCGTGCGCAAGGCGGCGGTTTCAGACGCTTTTCGCGGAGTCTCCACTGCGGAGGTAGGCCTCGATGAAGGCATCGATTCCGCCGTTCATCACGGACTGGATGTTGCCGATTTCCGTTCCGGTCCGGTGGTCCTTTGCCATGGTGTAGGGGTGGAAGACGTAGGATCGGATCTGGCTGCCCCAGGCGATGTCCTTCTTGTCACCTTCGAGACGTTCCCTTTTCTCCCGGATCTCATCCTGCCGTTGCTGGTAGAGGCGGGACATGAGCACCTTCATGGCGCTTTCCCGGTTGCGGTGCTGGGATCGCTCGGACTGGCACTGCACCACGATGCCGGAGGGCCGATGGGTGATGCGCACGGCCGAAGAGGTCTTGTTCACGTGCTGGCCTCCGGCGCCGCTCGCTCGGTAGACGTCGATCTCCAGGTCCGTCTCATTTAAATCGATATCGCCCGGATCGTCGATTTCGGGCAGCACGGAAACCGAGGCGAAGGAGGTGTGCCGACGGTGGTTCGAGTCGAAGGGGGAGATGCGCACGAGGCGGTGGACCCCGGCTTCCGCCTTGAGGTACCCATAGGCGTACTCGCCCGAGACTTCGATGGATACGCTCTTGATGCCGGCTTCTTCGCCTGGCTGCAGGTCCAGGGTGTCGAAGGCGTAGTCCCGGGATTCCATCCAGCGCAGGTACATGCGCATGAGCATTTCCGCCCAGTCCTGGGACTCGGTTCCCCCCGCCCCGGGGTGAATGGATACGATGGCGTTCTTCGTGTCGTCGGGGGCCGACAGCATGCTCTGCAGCGTCGCCGCCTCAAGGAGGCCCTGCAGCGACCGGACCCCTTCTTCAATCTCGTCGAAAGCGTCCCGGTCGTCCTCCTCGACGGCCATTTCAAACAGGGTCTCCAGGTCCTCGGTCTGGCTGCCCATCTCGTTCCAGCCATCGATGATCTTCTTGTGATCGCTGATCTGCCGGCTGATCGCCTGGGCCCTGGCCTGGTTGTTCCAGAAGTCCGGTTCGCCCGTGACGCCTTCGAGCCGGTCCGTCTCAGCCTGCCGGTTCTCTATGTCAAAGGCCCCTCCAGAGCCAGGATAATTGGTCGCGGCACGCTTCCAGCGCGTTCTTGATTTCGGAGGGTTCCATCATCTTGGGCATGTGCTCCTTTCTAAAACCGCCTGAACGCTTCTTCCAGCAGTTCCTGGTCGCGGATCGAGTCCGCCCCGGAGGAACGGACCGGATCGCCGGACCGTATGCAGGCCAGGAAGTGGGCGTTCGCCCGCCGGAACGCCCAGTCTCTCGGCGCCTGCGGCTGGGCATGCTCCTGTGCGTCACCGGCCCGGTAGACCGAGACCCCGGCCGGCACGTTCCTGAGCAGCGGGGGCGGCGTAAGAACCTCCACCCATCCGTCTTCGAAATACACCTTGACGCCCTCGTCCCAGAAGTTCGCCGACAGCCGGCCCAGTTCCAGCACCGCGTCGAAGCCGTCCATGGCGAAGACCATCAGTTTGGTCGGACTGTCGAGGGCCGCGTATTTCAGTGCCCTGACCTCGCCCAGCAAGTGGCGCAACAGATTGATGTTGTGGCAATACAGGTTGTTTAAACTGTAGATCTCACGGACGCGTTCATCGTCCAGCCACTCCGGAGGCCGGGGCTCGATTTCCGGATAGGTCTCGTCCGTTCGGATCGGCGTCCCGGCGTTGCAGACCCAGTCTCCGGCGAAGCAGTGGCCCCCGGCGTGGGTGATCGCCCCGAGTTCGCCGGATGAGGTCAGATTTTCGATGACCGAACGGGCCAGTTCGACGCCGGTATCGAACCGTTTCATGTACCCGACCATCAGGTGGCGTTCGTTGCGCTCGGCGGCCTCGACCATGCGGCGGGCATCGGACAGGTTGGTCGCCATGGGCTTCTCGAGATAGACGTGCTTGCCCGCGTTCAACGCGTCGATGGAAACGGGCGCATGGGCGTCGTCCGAAGTGATCTGCACGATGGCGTCTATCGCGGGGTCGGCGCAGAGTTCCTCGTGGGAGTCGCAAATCCTCGCGACCCCGAAACGGTCGGCCACCAAACGCGCGAGCCGGGGCCTGCGGTCGGCCAGGGCGACCACCTCGCAACCGTCCATCTCCGTGAAATTGGGCAGATGGACCAGTTGTCCCATGAATCCCGCGCCGACGAAACCGATCCTGATCCGGCTGTTATACGTAGATCCCACGCCGTCCTCCGGTTGTCATGTGCGCCAGACTGGCCGGGCTGACCTGGCTGACCAGGCTGACCTAGCTGACCTGGCTGACCAGACTGGCCGCTATATTAAACCCTTGCCGGCCAGGCTGGTAAAGGACTTTCGGCCGATGATGATGTGATCCAGCACCTTGATGTCGATCATCTGGCCCGCGTCGACGAGCTGGGCCGTGATCTTGAGGTCGTCCTGGCTCGGCGTGGGATCGCCGCTGGGATGGTTGTGAACGAAGATCACCGAGGCGGCCGAATCGAGGATGGCGGGTTTGAATACTTCGCGGGGATGGACGATGCTGGCCGTAAGACTGCCCACCGATACGGTCACGCCGCGGATCAGGCAGTTGCGCGCGTCGAGCATCAGGACCATGAAGATCTCCTTGCGCAGGTCCCGAAGCCTCGGCATGAAGTAGCGGGCTACGTCCGTGCTCGAAACGAAGGACTTCTGTTCCATATCCTGCGCTTCGAGCCGGCGGCCGATTTCGATGGCGGAGGCGATCTGGGCGGCCTTGACGGGTCCCACGCCCGACACCTGGCACAACTCGCTCAGTTCCCGGGTGGCGAGGTGGCGCAGGCCGCCGAAGTGCTGCAGGAGTGCCCGTGAGATTTCAATGACGTCCCTGCCGCCCGCGCCGTTTCCCGTGCGCAGCAGCAGCGCGATCAACTCCGTGTCCGACAGCGTGTGTATGCCGTACTTGAGCAGACGCTCCCTGGGCTTCTCGTCCTCCGGCCAGTCCCTGATCGGTGTTACTCCCTGTAAATCGGTCATCGCATCGTCCTTTCTGCGGGTCATTGGAAACATTGCGTGTTGACCGATTTAGTCGGAATCCGATCAGGCGATCTCGTAAGCTATGAAGCCTCCTCGCCCGGACGCTCCGCTGCGCCGGAATTCGTCTCCGCCGCGGCTGAACCCGGATCCGCCGTGCCGGTACCCGTATCCGACGAGCCGCCCGAAACCGCCGGTTTCATCGCGTCCACGAAGGGCTTGAAAAGGTCGATGGGAACCGGAAACAGCGTGGTGGAGTTGTTCTCCGCCGCCACGACCGACAGGGTCTGCAGGTAACGTAACTGAATGGCGACGGGATGGGTACCCATGACGTGGGCGGCTTCGGAGAGTTTCTCCGCGGCCTGCTGTTCGCCCAGGGCGTTGATCACCTTGGCCCGGCGTTCCCGTTCCGCTTCCGCCTGCTTGGCCATGGCCCGCTGCATCTCCAGGGGCAGGTCGACGTTCTTGATGACGACCATGGACACCTTGATGCCCCAGGGTTCGGTCTGCTGGTCCAGGAGGATTTGCAGATCCTCGTTGATCTTGTCCCGGTTGGAAAGCAGGTCGTCCAGTTCCACCTGCCCGAGGACGCTCCGCAACGAGGTCTGGGCCAGTTGGTGGGTCGCCTGCAGGAAGTCCTCCACCTCGGTGATCGCCCGTTCGGGGTCGAGGACCCTGAAGTAGATCACCGCGTTGACCTTGATGGACACGTTGTCCCGGGTGATCACGTCCTGGGCCGGCACGTCCTTGGTCACGGTGCGCAGGCTGACCTTTTCCATTTTGTCGATACCGGGGATCAGGATAATGATACCCGGTCCGTTCTTCCCGATGAGGGCCTTGGAAAGCCGGCCCAGCCGAAATATCACACCCCGCTCGTATTCGCGGAGTATCTTGACCGCGTTGGTGAAGAGTATGATGAGGATCAGGATGATTACAATCGTCGATAGCTGAAATCCGTCAAAGAACATGGGCGTCCCCCTTGTTACGTTGCGTCCGTACCTGAGTCCAGGCTTTCCACCTTGAGTCGCAGGCCATTGACCTCCACTACCCGTACCGGCGTTTCGGGCTCGATAGGCGCCTCGCTCGTGGCGAACCAATATTCACCGTGGACAAACACTTTGCCGCTCCGGCTGTCCACGTCCGTGTGCGCGCGGCCGGTCTCGCCAATCAGTCCCTGGCTGCCCGTGGTCGTGCGCCGCTTCTGGGCCTTCAGCGCGTAGCCCACGGCGAAGAGCGTGAATGCCGCGGTCGCGATCACGGCCGGAATGATGGCATACAGGGAAATGCGGAGATAGGGATCGGGCGAATCGATGAGCATCATCGAACCGATCGTGAAGGAAACAGCGCCGCCTAGGGTGAGGAGGCCCCCGCTGGCCACGAACAGTTCCGTGACGAACAATCCCAATCCGAGCAGGAGCAGCAGGAGCCCCGCATAGTTGATGGGCAACGTCTGCAGGGCGAAGAGCCCGATTACAATGCACATGCCGCCCACGACGCCGGGGAAGATGGCCCCGGGATTGATGAACTCGTAGATGAGCCCGTAGAACCCGAGCATCATCAGAAGATAGGCAATATTGGGATTGGAGAGCACGTTCAGCACCCGGTGATGCCAGCTCATTTCACGAATGCTCACCTCGGCGTCCTTCGTGCGTAATACCCGGCTGCCTTCGCGGACCTCGACCACGGTGCCGTCGATCCTGACCAGCAGGGAGTCCAGCGTGGCGACGTTCAGGTCCACGACGTTCTGCTCCACGGCTTCCCGGTCGGTCAGGGCCTCGGCCTTCCGTACCGCCTGTTCCGCCCAGTCCGCGTTACGGCCATGCTTGTCGGCGATGGACCGGATATAACTCACCGAGAAGTTTTCGATCTTCTCCTGCATGGTCGAGTCCGCGACCGCGCCGCCGATGCCCACCGGGCTGGCCGCGCCGATACTCGTGCCCGGCGCCATGGCCGCGACGTGGGCGCTCATGGTAATGAACACGCCCGCGGACCCGGCGCCCGCGCCGCTGGGCGCCACGTAGACCACGACCGGCACGTTGGACGCGAGCATGTCCTTGATGATCAACTGGGTGGACTCGAGGAGTCCGCCTGGCGTGTCGAGCATGATCACCAGGCATTCCGACCGGTCGTCTTCCGCCCGTGCGATCGCGGCGGAAACGTGCTGGACGCTCACCGGACCGATCGGACCGGTCAGCGAGATGACGTCGACCCGGGATGCCGCGGCGTCCGCTCCCGGCCAGGCCAGCCCGCAGGCCAGCAGGAGACATTGGAGGGTTCGTATCGGGTTCATGATAGGTTTGCCCGGTTGTTTCGTGAAAGGATTTGAGCGGCGGCTAGGGCCGGTGATTCGGATTGAGCAGGTGAACGAGTTGCACGGCCTGGAACAGCGCCGCCGGTTCGATCTGGGGCCTGAGGGACCGGCGCCGCGGGAACAGCGTGGTCTCTCCCATCATGGGCGGCGCCACCACGACTTCGACCTGGCCCGGGTTGATGCGGATGTTCCGCCTCGGACACTTGGGCCAGATGGAATGAATGCCCCTGAAGGCCATGGGAATGATGACCACATCGGGCGGAATCTTGCTGAACAGTCCGTGCTGCAAAGGTATGGACTGGATGTCGAAAGCCGCCGTGGTCCCCGCGGCGTAGATGATGCCCGGTCGTTTCTCCAGCAGTCCGGCGAATCGCTGGGTCGCGTTGTTGGTGTCTCCCGCGCGGGGCAGGACCACGTAACCATCGACTTCCTCGAGCAGCCGGTCGAATTCCGCGGCGTTGACGCCGAACAGGGTCGTGCTCCAGGATCCCAGGCGCAACGTCACGTACTCCGTCAGTCCCGACCGGGACAGGATGGTACAGGGACGGGAGTCTTCCCAGCCCAGGGCGTCCAGCAGGACGCGGGACTGAAGCACCTTGTACATGACGGGATGGTCGAAGACGCTCTGGTGGGTCGGAAAGAAGAGGACCTTGTACCGCCCCTCGTGCAGCTTGAGCACACGGGCCAGTTCGCCGACCATCGGATCGACGTGGACCTTGACCGTAATGCCGAAGATCTTCAGGGTCCGGTCGGCCCAGGTGAGACTGTTGTGCCAGGCCGCCTCGAGCTGCTCCCGTTCGCCCAGGTTCTCCTCCTCGATGGCGAGTTTGTTCCTGACGTACCGCCATGAGGCGCCGATCCACCGGGTGAGCTTTGTGGCGCGCTTGACGGGAGAATACCGGGCGTTGCGTCCCACGTGCGGATACTCCAGGAAATGGCCCGCGGCGGCCCGGTCCAGCAGGGGCGGCACCACCATAGGTTCCAGCATGGAGGCGAGTTCGTCCGGGATTTTCGCCCTCTCCTCCTCGTTGTCCTTCAGGTGCTGGTTGATCCGGTAGACGACCAGGTTGCACTTGTCCATCAGGGCATGGGTCAGGTCGATCATGTCCCGGGTCAGGCTCGTATAGTGATGGCCGTACCAGTATCCGGTAGGCTTGAGCTGCGCGGGGTTCTCCTGGTGCGCCTGGAAGAACTCCACCATCATGGCCTGGCCGAGCAGGATATCCTCCTGAATGCCGTCGATCTTGCGCTGGATATACTTGCTGGGGACGTGCCGGCGGCAGAACTCGGCCAACAGTTCGGCGTCGCTGATGATCTTCCATACCGCGCAGCCGAACCACGCGAAGTTGGTATAGGTATTGTAGCGGACGGCGAGCAGTTCGCCGGCGGCCAGGTATTCGAGCGTTTTCTCCGCGGTGTTGTGGAAGATGTCCCGCAGCGAGGAGCGGGTTTCCTTGCCGTCGAGCGTGCAGGGATAGGTAGCCTGCCAGATGGGGTCGTCCTCTGGCACAATGTCCTTGAGCTTCTCCGCGACAGGTTGGGCGTGAGACAGGGGCACGCGGGACAGCCTGGCCCCGGCCAGGGCGGCCTCGCCTTCGTCGGGGGTAAACACGTTGCTCGCCCGGAGCGCCTCGACGTAGACCGTCTGGTACAGTTCGAGGAACTGGGCGGTGGCGTCCGGGTCCTGCTGCAGGAACTGCTCCCTCACGCGGGCGTACAACTGAACCGATTGGTAATAGTCGGGGGCGACCCGCCGGAACTGGTCGTAGGCCTCGCCCATCCGCTGGTCGCGAAGGAGGGGAACCCCTTCGTATATCGCGCCGATCAGCTTCGCGCGGTAGCCCAGTCCCTCCAGTCCTATCGTTCCACCGGGTGTCCGAGACGGCGGCCATTTCAGCAGTTCCGGATCGACGCCTTCGAAATAACCCTCGCTGTTCGCCAGGTCCAGCACACCCTGCGCGGCCTGGTCGTAGACCGTGAGCAGGACGTCCACGTTCCTGATCAGCGTCTGGTGATCGAACCAGATCGAAGCGGTATCGATTTTCTGGGTCGCGGTGTTCATGTCGGGTTCCGTAAGGGGCCAGCCCTTGGTGCGCGCTGTCGGTCCGCCGGTATCGCTGCGCTATCCCTGCGCGCCGTCGAGCGGATAGAGTTTCCTGCCGAGGCGGTGATAGGTGACCACGCCGGCGTCATGGACGCCCGGTTCCGTAACCACGTGGATCGCGCCCGCCCACGGTTCGAATCCGGCCCGGAAGTGGGCCGACGACTTGACGCCGATGTAACGCATTGCCCTGGGGTCCAGGCCGAGCGATTCCGAAAACGCCGTATCGAAGGGTTGTTCGCGCTCGTTCACCAGTATGACGTGTACGCCTTCCTGCCGGATATGGGCTGATGGTCCCATCGTACCCTCCAGGCCGGCGAGCATGGGGCCGTGGTACCGGAACCTACCGTCCGACAGGGCCAGCACCTCCGCCGTCATGGTCACCGGCTCGCCCTGCAACGGCGTGGATTTCCCCCCGACGTCCAGCGTAACCGTGGCGCCCACACCGGCGTCCATGCACCGGTCCACCGCCTCGGGGTCAACCATGTACAGGACGCAGGCGTCTTCAAGTCCGGCGTCGATGAACGTGCGCAGCATGGCGGTGCTGTCTCCCGGCGACCCGCCGCCCGTGTTGTCGTTGCGGTCCGCCAGCACGACGGGAAAAAGGTCCTCCTCATGGACCCGTTCCAGCGTCTCCTTCGTCGACGGCATGTGGTAATGCCAGTCCGCCCGACGGTCGTACAACCAGGCGCCCAGTTCGTCGGCGTAACGCTGGGCCGTCTCCCGGTCGTCGTCCGTCACGATGTACACGGACGCGCCCATGTGGGGTATATCCGCCAGCGGGAAACAGGTGGCGATCGATCCGCAGACGACCCCGGGCCTCGATTCGATTTCATGCAGGTAGTCGATCGCCTCCTTCATGGGCGAATGGGCCGTCACCTGGTTCATGCCCCAGGCCATGGGGATCTGGTGCAGTGCCATGGTGGGCCGCAGTCCCTCCTTGAGGATCCGTACGAGTACGTCGGCGCATTCCCGCCCCCGGGGCGCCATGTCCACCTCCGGGTAGGACTCCCGGCCGATCAGCACGTCGGCCTGCTCGATCATCAGCGGGGTCATGTTGGAGTGGATATCGAGCTGCCCCACGATGGGCAGGTCGCCGACGAGGTCCCGGACGGCGGAGAGGATGTACCCTTCGCCATCGTCGATGCCTTCGGCCACCATGGCGCCGTGCAGTTCGAGCAGCACGCCGTCTATGGGCCCCGCGTTGCGAAAACCCTCCAGCATTTCTTCGACGATCTCTTCGAATAGCACCCGTGGTGTGGGACCGCTCGGATGGGGTTCGGCCACGATCGTGGGGATCAGTTCGAACCCGTGTGCTTCCGCGCCTTCGATGAAGCCGCCCGTGGGCTTGTTCGCGCCCTTGAACGCCTTGAGGATCTCGCCGCCCCGCAGGCCGCCGTACCGTTCCTCGTAATTCCTCCGGGTGGTTTCCACGGTCGTGAACGTGCTCGTTTCGTGGGCGATGATTCCGGTTACGACGCGCATACGACTCCCTGCCGATTCAAGCCCTATATATGCCGTAGACCAGGAGCAGCCAGCCGACGATGAACGCCACGCCGCCCAGCGGAGTCACGGCGCCCAGCCACCGGATGCCCGTGAGACTCAATACGTACAGGCTGCCGGAGAACAGCACCGTGCCCGCGATGAACGACCATCCCGCAGCCGGCGGGATCGCACCCGGCCAGCGCGAGACCGCCCAGGCCGTGAAGAGCAGGCCGAAGGCGTGATACATCTGGTACCGGACGGCGGTCTCGAAGATCTCCAGCATCTCCGGCGAGATCCTATCCTTCAGCCCATGGGCGCCGAAGGCCCCTGCGACCACGCCCAGGAGCGCCGAGATACCGCCGGTTATGGCAAAAAGCTTATCCATCTAGAACCAGGTCCTGTTCGGCCGCCTACCAGATCGGGGCCAGCCAGCTGACCCGTCAGCCTACCAGATCGGGGTCAGCCAGCCGCCGTCCACGGGCAGGGCCGTTCCGGTGATCCACTCGGCGTCGTCCGACGCGAAGAACACGCAGGCCCGGCCGATGTCCTTCGGCAATCCCAGGCGGGGCAGGGGGGTCTTCTCCAGCGCCTCGGCGACCTGGTCTTCGGTCAGGTAGTCCTGGATGGGCGTCTCGATATAGCCCGGGCAGATCGTATTGGCGGTTATGCCGTGCGACGCCAGTTCGACCGCCGTATCCCGCGTGAGGTTGACGACACCGGCCTTGGCAGGCGCGTACGCCGGACCGCCGCCGCCGTGAAAGGCGTGCACGGAAGCGATGTTGATGATCCGTCCGGCGCGAGATGCCTTCAGGTGCGGCACGGCGGCACGCGTAGTCAGGAACAGGGCCCGCAGGTTCACGCCCATGATGCGGTCCCACGTCTCGACCGGGGTCGTCTGGCTGTCGCCGAGGGCAAAAATGCCCGCGTTGTTGACCAGGATGTCCAGGCCGCCAAAGGCTTCCAGCGTCTGGTCGACCAACCGGTTGACGGCCGTTTCGTCCGACACGTCGGCCTGCACGAAGAGGCCTTCGGAACCCATCCCGGTCAAGGCCTCCACGGTCGGCGTCGTCACGTCCTGGTCATGGTACTTGCCCGGCCTCGGACGCTCGACGAGGTCGCACACCACGACGCGGGCCCCTTCCCTGGCCAGTTCGATGGATATACCCCGGCCAATACCGGAACTGCCGCCCGTGACGATAGCGACCCGACCTTCGAGTTTCAAATGGTCCTCTGTCTAACCTGGTAAGCGATCTGGAGCCTTCCTGAATGGAATGTAAACAGATCGAAAAACCGAGGCAAGGCAAGTGTTCATAAATGGATTGCGTTTTTCGAATCCCGCCTTAGTTATATAGATTTCACGCCCGTCCCGACCCTACCGTCCCATACCAACTCAGGAGGAATCCATGAAGATCACGCACGCCGAACGAACGGCCCTGAACGTGCCGTTCTACGCCCCGCACGTCGATCACGCCATGGCCCGGGCGAACACCCATAACGAGCGCGTCTGGGTGTACCGGCTGGAGACCGACAACGGACTGGTCAGCATCACCGACGGCCACGGCGCCTCGGATACCGCCGGCCTGGTCGGCAAGGACCCCTGGACCATCATGTGGGACGACGATATCGGTTTCGGACCGCAGATCGCCGTATTCGACCTGTGCGGGAAGGACGCCGGGGTGCCCGTGCATGCCCTGCTGGGCAACAAGCTGCGGGACCGCTGCCCCCTTTCCTGGTGGGATATCGACATGGCTCCCGAAGACTGGGTCAAGGAGGCGGAGGAGTCCCTGCGGCGTGGCTACACGTCCTTCAAGATGAAGGCGCGGCCCTGGCGCGACATCATCGCCCAGATCGACACGGTGAGCGAGGTCGTTCCGGCCGACTACCGGTTCGACGTGGACTTCAACGGTTTCCTGCTCACCCAGGCGAAAGCGGAACAGATCCTGTCCCAGCTCGACCAGCGGGTGAACGTGGGCATGTACGAGAGTCCCTTCTACCTGCGGAAAGACCTCAAAGGCGCGCAAATGCTCCGGGAACGCATCCAGAAGCCCATCGTGGAACACTTCGGCGACGACGTCTGGCACGCGGAGGTCAGCGACGGGTTCGTGGTCGGCGGCGGCGCCTCGGGGACGATGCGGCAGGGCATCATGGCGGCCGCGTTGAACAAGCCCTTCTGGCTCCAGATGGTGGGTGCCGGACTGACCACGACTTTTGCCGCCCACATCGGCTCGGTGCTGTCCCACGCCCAGCTGCCCTACATCACCTGCCACGAACTCTGGCAGGCCGACCTGCTGACCGAACGGATCAAGGTGGTGGACGGGTACATGGATGTGCCGGACGAGCCCGGTCTCGGCGTGGAGGTCGACGAGAAGGCCATCGAAACCTACGCCGTCGACGACGATGAACCCACGGCGGTGCAGCGCTACCGGAGCAAGAAGCGGATCCTGCGCGTGGTCTGGCCGGGCCATGCCGGCGGGCAGCGCGTCTGGGAATTTACCGACGAGAGCATCTACCAACCCGAGTTCTACAAGGGGAACCTGCCCGGATTCGAATCGGGGGTGCACCTCGAGGTGATCGAAGACGACCACAGTTCCGCCTTCGAAAAGCGGCACGCGGAACTGGCGCGGCGGGAGGCCGCCGTAGCCCGGGCGCCCAAGGGGATCTAGTACAGGACCTGGCCGGGAAGCGCGCGGCCTCAGCCACGGCCGAAGCGCACGGCCTCAGATTCTGTTCTTCCCGGACCGCCTGAATGTCTCCGGAATGACCCGCTGCGCCGCTTCGACGACGCGTTCTTCCACGTCGCCAGCGAAGCGATTGGGCAATCCGAAATACACCGTGGCGTCGCCGCCTTCGTACCCGTCCTCCTTCCAGATCCGCCGGGAGGGTATGTAGCCGGGAAAGTCGTTGGCGTACGCGCCGATCCACAGCCTGGCGGAATCGTACATGCGCCTCAGTCTGAAGGCGTAGTCCGCAACGACCTCCCCCGCCAGGAAGACGATGGCGAGTTCGTCACCGAACGACCAGCCCTGCACCGGATAGTTGAGTGCTTCCGGGACGGTTTCGCCGTTGTCCATCCGGGCGATCCACTTCCGGGCGTGGTAGCCCGAGGCGCCTGTTTCCTTCGCCGCGGCCATCCAGGCCTCGCGCGAAGGCAAGGTGTCGTAGGGCAGCGAGGCGTGGACCAGGCGGCACCGGATCCGTCCCGTCAGGGGGCGTCCGGGGATCCCGAGCAAGCGGTCCACTTCCCATGCGATGTCTCCACCGTGACGCCGGGAAAAGGAAAGGCCCGTGCGGGGAAAGGGATTCGCGTTGGCGGCGCACCCGATGGTGACCAGGGCAACGGCACCCGGGTGGTTCCGCCTGATCCTGTCGGCCGCGAATCCCGCCCAGTCGCCGCACATGAAGTTGTCCGCGGGGCCAAAGGTCGTGCAGTGGCAGGCGTAGCTGACCCATACCGCCCTCAGGTTTCCATCCGGGTCATCTACCCGTATCATGGGCATCACGTGATCCACGGGCCCGATCTGCGCGCGTCGGTTCACCGCGAAACCGGCGTGTCCCTCGCTGTAATTCAACCGGGACGATTTCCGGTCCGACAAGGCACGCAGTCCCACCTCCACGAGCCTTTTCGTCACTTCCCCGGTATAGCGGTCGATATGCCGCTGGTGTGCCGCCGGGATATCCGTGCTGAACAGCATGGGCGCCGCGCCCGACAGCATGGGCGCGTTGTGGGTGTGAGTATAGCACAGGACGATGCGCTCCCTTTCCATCCCCGCCTGCATGCCCAGCTCCCGTGCGACGGACGCCGTCATGGATTCGGTCACGCCGCAGTTCTCCAGGGCCAGCACCAGGACCGGCCGCTCCGCGCCGATGGCCAGGGCGCGGGCGAACAGGGGCGACTTGATCTTCGCCGTTTCTTCCCTGCGCGCGCCGTAACCGCTCAGGCGCACCGGGTAGTCGGGGGTTACGTCGACTTCGGAAACGCCGATCGGAATCAGTTCGCTCATCAGTCCTCCCTGCCTTTTACGTGCCAACTAGTACCATTCCGTCCTGTGGGGGGTACCCGGGAAGAAGACCGCGTCAACCACCAGGGACAAGACGACGCCCAGGAGAAACCCAAGGATCGCTCCGGTGAAAAACGGTTGGGCGGCGCGGTACATGCGCACGCCGCCGATGCGAATCAATACGATCTGCAGGAACCAGGCGAGGAAAATCGGCAGAAAGGCGTTCCTCACCACGCCGCCCACGTCCCCGACGGCCATGCCGACGGGATGCAGGGGCCACCACGTGAAAAATGCCCTGCCGGCGATGACCAGGCCGTTGATCAGTATCCCCGATAGCAGGAACAGCGCTTCGAGGACCCCGATCTGGGCGGCGTTGGTCGCCCAGACGATGGTGCGACCGAAGAAGAACGTACCCAGGCCGCCGGGCTGGGTATAGAGGTTGTTGGCGCCCACCGTATGGGCGGAATGGACCAGGGAGACGATCGAGACCACGGCGCTTACGCCGATCGCCAGGCAAATCCAGCCGAACAACCCGCGGCCGCGCCCTTCCAGCCGGTTCTTCAGCCACGCGATGTGCGAAAACCCGACCAGGGTGAAAGTCCGCCAGTTCCGCGCGAAACCGTTGGCCATGCCCATCACGTTGATGTCCCGCATGGACAGGGAGGCCGTTCCGATCAGGCCGACCGTGAAGTAGTTGGGTTTCACGGTGAGTTCCGCCATGACCAGCCCCGATTCGGCCACCACCCTGGCGAGTACCAGGTAGAAGGTGAACATGACGGCGAGGAAGAGCACGCCCACCGCAATGGAGAGCCCGGCGCTGTACAGCCACAGCACCGCGAACGCCGAACCACCCGCGAGCCCGATGAGCGCCCACCTGTAGGAGAACAGTTCCCGCGCCTCGCCGTCGTCCCGGACGGGCCGCCATGCGGCGCGCCACACCGAAGCCAGGTGGCGCCTTGCGATCCAGACCAGCCATGCCGCAAAGACGATAACGCCGCCCATGTACTGCATGCCGGTCAGTCCCCCCTGCACCACGCTGCCGCTCGTGGAAAACATGCCCATCCGGCTCAGCAGCCCCTGTTCGAGCACCCCGAACAGCTGGAAGAACCAGAGACTGAAGAGGATCTCCGCGGGCGCGAAGAAAGCGAAGCACAGGGCGTAGACGTTCAGGTACAGGGGTATGCCCGGGAAGTAAGGGGAGATTTCCAGGGTGGCCACCGCCCCCGGATGAATGGGCAGCATGGGCAGCGCGCCCGAGTATGCCGCGCAGTTCCAGGCCATGGCGGAGAAGGTGAGGAGCAGCCCCGCCAGAAAAAGCCGGTTGCCGCCGCGTCCGGGACGCGATGAAGCCCGGTCCTCCCCGGATTCCCCGATGAGCCGCAGGGCCGCTTCCGCCAGGGGGAAACGAAGGCGTTCGTACTCCATCCACTGCCTGCGGAAGATCACCACGATGCAGGCGCCGATCAGCAGGAGGGCGGCGAACAGGCAGAGCCACCAGAACACGGGAGTCATCCAGACCGACCACGGGATCCCCTGGCCCGGCTGCAGGCCTTCGTAGAATCGCCGGGCCGATTCGGAATCGCTCAGATAAACCCAGTGGGGCAGGTGGGGAAGGATGAGTTCGTCCCACCGGTTTTCGGGGGAGGCGAAGTAGGCGGGCGCCGCGATGGCGGAAACCATGTAGCGGGTGACCCCCAGGTCGGGCATCATGGACGCCGCCCAGCCCATGGCGAAGACCGTGAACAGCTCGGTCCGGGTTAACGCTATGACCGGGCAGCAGGTCCGGCAGATCAGGTTGGGCAGCAGAACGAGGGCCAGAAAAGGGATCAGGAAGCCGGAGGGCAGGTGGGCGAACAGCATGAAATCGTATCCGCCCCGGTCGGCCAGGTATTGCGTACCGAGCCCGATGAGGGCCGACAGGAGGAGGCCGATGCCGGCCGCCCTCAGCGTTACGGGCTGGCGGTCCGGGCCGTCCGGGCCGTCCGGGTCGACCGGAAGATTCGCAGATTTGCCGTCCCTAGGGTTCAGGCGCTGTATCCAGCATCTCCTTGTAGATGTCCGCGTAGATCTTGTCCCGTGGCACGCATCCGACGGCGAACTGGCCGAGTTCGTTGTGCTTCCCGCGCATCAGGGCGGTGCAGTAACTGACCGTGATACAACTCTTCTTTCGGATCATTTCGCCGTGCTCGGCCACGTCCTTCGCGAAATCGGGATAGGCCAACGCGCCTCTGCCCGATCCCATGACGGTGACCCGGCCGTCGCGAATATTCGCCGCACCCGCGTTGATCATGTACTTCTGCAGCCAGCTGTACCCGGTACCCACGATGTGGAGTTCCGGATGCGCCGCGCAGAGGGCGGCGGCCGCGCGGAAGTGCCGCGCAACACCGAACAGGGGATGTTCGGGGGCATCGTAGCCGTCCACCGGCGATCGCTCGGCCGGACGGCCCACGTGGGGATTGTAGTAGGGACTTCCCATGGTGGCGTTGATCATCCGGATCCCCGCCTCCTTGAGCAGGCCGGCCGCCACGACCGGTTCCGACAGGTCCTCCCGCAGCGGATCGTCCACGTCCACGCCGAATCCGGAGAGGTAGGGTACGGGGTACGGTGCGCGGGGCGTGCCCGTGCCGGTATCCGGGTCGGTGGTGTACGGTATGCCGTCGTATACGTTCATCCGGGTTGCCAACGGCAGTTCGTCCTTCGTTTCTTCGCGAATGCGTCCGATCACGTTCCGGACCAGCCGCGTCCGATTCTCCAGACTCCCGCCGTAGTCGCCTTCCCGTAGCCGCGCGGCCAGGAGTTCGGAGAGGAGGTAGCGATGGCACTGCTTGATGTCTACAAAGTCGAATCCCAGTTTCCAGGCCAGGACCGCGGTATTTACGAGGGCATCTTCCACCCGGCCGAGTTCGGCGTCCGTCAGCACCGGGTAGTCCGTTGTGACCGGTATCTTGCGCTTCTTGTCCACGAGGGTGACCGGATCGGCGGCGGGATCGTGGAAGGCGATCAGCGGTTTCCGGTAACTGTAACGACCCGAGTGGGTCAGTTGCAGCCCGATCACCAGGTCGTCATCGCGGCCATGGACGGCCCGGTGGGCCTCGCGGGTCTGCGCGAGCAGCGCCTCGAAGGACGCGGCGTTGCCATCGTGCAGCCAGAGCTGGCGGGTATTCGCCCGGGCTTCCTCCGTCACGGCCGTGGCTTCGCCCCAGATCAGTTTGGCCCCGCCCTCCCCGAAAAGCCGCCACCTGCGGAATACCAGCTCGTCGGGCGAGCCGTCCAGGTGCCCGTCGCATCCCTCCATGGGGTGCACGGCCATGGAGTTTCCGATCGTGCGGTTCCCAAACCGGATGGGGCGCCAGAGCGGATCGAGGTCCTCGGTCAGCGGAATATCGTCGTGCAAACCGAGGCGGTCGATATCCAGTTGCAGATCCTCGAGCGAACGGTAACGAAAGTGCTTCGGCATGTCGTCATCCTGTTCCGGTTGAAATCCAGGGCGTCACGAGGTGCGCGTGCCGCCGGTGGCCTTTATCATGCGATCATCACGGGACGGCGTACCATCACGGGACGGCGTACCATCGTCGCAGCACCCGTTCCGCTTCCTTGTTCTGAGGACTGAATTCTATCCTGTCCTCAGTTACGCGGCTCGCGTCCGGGTACCACTTCCAGATGAACAGTCCCCGGAACCAGGGCATTCTGCCGACGGTCCGGAACAGGGCTTCGTAAGCGTTGACCTGCTCGACCGGATCGACCTGGTGGACTTCCGGGTTGATTTCCCCACGCCGGTTCCTTCTTCTCGGCGGCCATTCCCAGGGTCGGATAGTCGACCCAGGTGAGTTCTTGTAACCTACTTCCGTGAAAAGTACGGGTTTTCGGTGCGTATCGGCCAGCCGGCCGATGTTCTCGATATGGGGTTCCCACCCGGACATGATTTCGGTGACGCTCGGTCCATGCCGTTCGGTCAGGGGGAAATAGGCGTTGACGCCGATGTAGTCGAGGTGGGGCCACAACTCGACGACGTCGTAGTCCCCGTGCCAGTTCGCCGCGTAGGTGAGCTTCCCATTGTAGACCGTCCTGATTTCCGCGATGAGCGACTTCCAGAATCGTGGACGGGACCGCACCGGATTCGAAAGTTCCGTGGCAATGCAGAGGATGTCCATGCCTTCCGCTTGCGCCAGTTCGGCATAGTGCAGGATGAACGTCCGGTAATCCGCCTCCCACTGGCGCCACTCCGCCTCCGTAGTGAAGTCGATCACGCCGATCCAGCCGTCGTCCACAGGCCGGGTCAGCCAGAGGTGGGGCTTGAGCATCAAATGGAATCCCAGTTCCCTGGCCTTTCTGGCCGTCGTCCGCAGTCCCTGGTCGGTCTCTCCCCAGAATCGTCCGCGCCGGTTCAACCGCACGGACGGCGTAGTGTGGTTCTCCATCCATCCGAAGGGCGTAAGCGCCAGCCATTCGATGCCCAGTTCGCGCGCCTCGGGCAGGGCGTCTTCCGGCATCTCCCAACGGCCGCCCACCCAGGATACGCCCTTGTAGAAGTTCTCCAGCGCGAAGGACGGTTCCTGTGCCGCAGCGCGGTCGCACCACAGGACGGCGCCTACCAACATCAGAAGACTGAGGTGACGGATTGGCGTCATGGCGATGGACTGGGGCGTCATGTCGATGGACCGGGGCGTCATGGCGATGGACTGGAGCGTCATGTCGACGAAATGGTCGCAGTCAGGCGAACTGGTCCGCCCCCCTTGTGATGAGGCTGCCGAGGTCCTCGCCCCGGCAGATTCGTTCCATGGCGCCGGGCGAGGCGAAGTCGAAAACGTGAATCGGCAACCGGTTGTCGCGGGCCAGCAGCACGGCCGTCTGGTCCATGACCTTGAGATCGTGCTGGATGACCGAATCGTAGCTGATGACCTTGTACCTGCGGGCGTCCGGGTTTTCCCGGGGATCGCTCGTATAGATCCCGTCGGTGCCGTTCTTGGCCGAAAGCAGGACTTCGGTCCGAAGTTCCAGGGCGCGCAATACGGACGGATAGTCCGTGGTCACGTACGGATTCCCGGTGCCGGCGGCGAGGAGGACGATGCAGCCGTGCTCCAGGTGCCGGACCGCCCGGAGCCGGATGTAGGGTTCGGCCACGGTATTGATGGGGATGGCCGTCATGACCCGCACGTCGCCCGCCCCGCGTGAAGTCAGTGCGCCCCGGAGCATCATGCTGTTGATCACGGTCGCGATCATGCCGATGTTGTCGGCCTCCGCCCGCTCGATACCCCAATCCTGGCCCAGTTCGCCCTTGAATATGTTGCCACCGCCCGCCACGATACCCACCTCGACCCCCGCGGCATGAAGCTTCATGACCTCGCTGGCAATGTACTCGATGGCGGTAGGATCGAATCCCCAGGGACTTTGACCCGAAAGCGCACCGCCGCTGAGTTTGACCAATACTCGTTTGTAACGCACGGGTCCTCCTTATCGATTGGCAGAAAGTTGGGCGCTGAAACGGACGGGATAGGCCGCCGCGTTTTCCATTCGTTTATAGCGCGCGGGAAGGCTGTCCAATTGCGACGCCCTCCTTCGGTCGGCCGCGGACAGGTCCGGCATCGGTCCGTCAAGGTGGCCGCAGCGCATGACGCGGCTGAGCAGGGGTTCCCACTCCGGGGATCCGGCCGGTTCACCCTCCCGGGTTACCCGGTCCTCCACGAACTCCCCGTGCCCGTCGCGACGCCGCCACACCTGCTTGGCATAGGGCCGGGTCTGCTTCCCCTCGCTCAGCTTGAAAACCGGCCGCGTACCGGAAGGCGTTTCCAGCGCGCACAGCTTGTAAACGCCGCTCAGGGACGGCGCGTCCGGCGAGTTGACCAGTTCGTTGCCGACGCCGAAGAGATCCACGGGTACCCCGGATTCGACCAGCGAAGCGATTCGGAATTCGTTCAGGTCCCCGCTCAGCATGATCCTCGTTTCCGACATTCCGGCCTCGTCCAGGATGGTGCGGACGCGCCTCGCCTGGCCGGCCAGGTCGCCGCTGTCGAGCCGCACCCCCTTTAATGAGGGGCCTATCCTGGTCGCCAGCCTGGCGGCCTCGACGGGGTCAAAGGTGTCCAGCAACAGCGTGGTGCTCCCGGGAAAAACGCGATGATAGGCGCGGAAGGCCTCCAACTCGCTTTCGAACGTCATGATCCAGGAGTGGGCGGCGGTCCCGTAGACGGTGATGCCGAACTGCCGTCCCGCCTCCACGTTGGACGTCCCGATGCACCCTCCGATAGCGGCGGCCCGGGCCGCCATCAGTCCCGCCTCCGGCCCGTGGGCCCGGCGGCTGCCAAATTCCACCACGCCCCTGCCCGTCGCGGCTTCGACGATACGCGCCGCCTTCGTGGCCACCAGGGTCTGGTGGTTTACCGTGGCCAGCAGGAAAGTCTCGACGATCTGGGCTTCGATAATCGGCGCCGTAATCCGAATCAGCGGCTCGCCGGCGAAAACCACGGTCCCTTCGGGTACGGCCCAGAGATCTCCCGTAAACCGGAACGAAGACAGGAAATCGAAAAACGCGTCCGGAATACTTTGAAACGGCGGCAACGTCTTCAAATGGTCGATGTCGTCCGCGGAAAACCTGAGTGCCGACAGATAATCAACGGCCTGCCGCAACCCGGCCGCGACGAGCCAGGACCGTCGTGCCGGCAGGTTCCTGACGAACAACTCGAAGGTGGCTCTTTCCCGGCGTTCGTTCACGAAATAGCCGGCCGCCATCGTGAGTTCGTACAGATCGGTTGCCAGCGAAGGCGACCAGTGAATCGGGCAGGAACCTTTCTGGCCCATGCAGATCCGCTATATCTCCGCTTCCAGCTCGACCGGTTCGTCGTACGCCACGCCGTCCACTTCGAAACCGAACAGCTGCCGGAAACCCCGCTTGTAGGCATCGTAGTCGGTCAGGGCGCGGAAGTTGTCCGTCGTAATCGTCGGCCACACCGAATCGATTTCCCCCTGGACCGGCCCGCCCAGTTCCAGGTCATCGAGGCGGATCCGGTCCTCCCCGTCGAGCGCCGGCGTCCTGCCCGGGCCGATATGGTCGTTGAACAACCGGACCATCTGGTGGATCGGATCCTCGTGCAGACTTCGTTCCCGCATAATACGGTACAGCAGGCTGATGTATAGGGGAACGACCGGGATCGCGGCCGAAGCCTGGGTGATCACGGCCTTGTTCACCGACACCATGGCCCTGCCCCCGACGGCTGACTGTAACTGGCCGTCGATCGCTTTCGTGATCTGTTCCAGGTGTTCCTTCGCACGGCCGATGGTGCCGCTCCGGTAGATGGGCCAGGTCAGGGCCGGTCCGATGTACGAGAACGTAACGATCCGGGCGCCGTCCGCCAGCAACCCGGCGTCGAGCAGCGCCTCGCTCCACCGGCCCAGGTCGTCGCCGCCCATGACGCCCACCGTCCCTCGGATGCCTTCGTCCGACGCCGGATCCACGGTGACCTCGTTGATGACCTCGCGGTTCAGATCGACGGTCTTTCCCACGTAGGTCTCTCCGATGGGACTGAGCACGGACTGGTAAGTCTCGCCCGTGTCCGGATCCGTGCGTTTCGGGGAGGCCAGGCTGTAGACGACCAGGTCCACCTGACCCAGCCGGGACGCGACCAGTTCCACGGTCTTCCGCTTGATCTCGTGGGAGTAGGCGTCCCCGTTGACATTGGCCGAGACCAGTCCGCTTTCTGTCGCGTACCGGTGGTAAGCCGCGGTGTTATAGAATCCCGGCGTGCCGCATCGGGTACCGCTGCTTTCGCGTTCGAAAAAAACACCTACCGTGCCGGCGTCGTACATCGCGCCCGCCGCGATGCGCGCCGCCAGGCCGTATCCCGTCGAAGCGCCGATCACCAGTACACGAAGCGGTCCGGCGCCGTTCTTTTGGTCCGCCTGGCCGGCCTGAACGGCCTGGTCCGCCTGGCCGGCCTGAACGGACCGGGCGGACCGGGCGACCTGGATCTGGTCGTTGACGTTCGAAGCGCAACCGGCGGGATGCGCCGTGGTACAGATAAAGCCTCGGATGCGTGGCTCGACGACGACCGTGGCCATAGGTTCTTTTCCCTTCCCGTTTTAAATGCCTATTCAATGGGTACCGGCGTCGCGCGCCGGCCGTCAAAGGACATGGCTTCCCTGTACCCGCAGGATGCCGCGTGCGTCCTGACCCGGTCGAAATCACGGCCGATGTCTTCCAGGACGTGGGCGTCTGAAGCCGTCGTGATGGAGATCCCGCGACGGGCGCAGGCCTCCAGCAGGGGGCGCTCCGGGTAGATCCTGCCCACGGGTTTGCGAAAACCGGCCGAGCTGATCTCCACGCAGAGGCCCTCCTGACCGCTCACCTGCTCGGCAAAGGCTTCGTACAGATCCGAGATGTCGCCGTCGGGCATATGTCCCATCACCTTGATCAGATCCGGATGGGACATGGAATTGAAACATCCGGTCTGTACGGCCTGTCCCAGCAGGCGGAAGTAGTCCCGGTAGGCCTGGTCCACCGATCTCCGGTCCCACTCGTCCGCGAAAAGGGGCATGTCGAATCCCCAGTCGCCGATCCAGTGCACCGAACCCAGCACGAAATCCCAGGGATACCCCTCGACGATCCGTTCGATGACCAGTTCCTTGCCTTCGATGTAATCCATCTCGATGCCGGTCTTGATGGGCAACCCCTCCCGGCGCGCGGACTGGAGCAGGTCCACGTAATCGTCCATATCATAGAAGCACTTGTCCACGGCCCAGGGCTTGTCCACGATTTCCCGTGCCTGGACGAAGTGGTACACGTGCTCGGTGATGGCGATTTCCCGCACGCCGTGTTCGGCTGCCGAGGCGGCAAAAAGGCGCATGGTCTCCATCGGATCCGTGCCGTCCGGGCGGGTGTCCTCCGTCCTGCCGAAGGGATAGTAATTCTCCACGTGCATGTGGTAGTCGAGCATGGTTCAGCCTCGTGCCGCAGGAGGAATCAGCCGCGGGGATGCCAGCCGTCAGTGCTGGTAATGATAACCAGTGACCGGTCTAAAATCAAACCAATTCTGGGCGGTCCGTATCGCTTGACAGGGCACCGCCGGATTCCTAATTTGCCCGGTGGAACGTCCAGGTGGCCACCCCTGTACCCAGCGCCTTTCCATGGAAAAAACAACCCTTTCCCCAGCACCACGTCGGACGGCGGACGTGACCCGGGACGTGGAATTCCGCATACGCGAGAACGAGGACCAGGTCCAGTGGGACCGGTTTTTCGAAAACAGCGGTCCGGTGGAAGTCGAAATCGGGTGCGGCAAGGGACGCTTCATCATCAATTCGGCCATGGCCTATCCGCATATCAATTACATCGGCATAGAACGGGCCCTGCGCTATTTCCGCATCATGAAGGAACGGGTGGTCCGGCGGGAACTGGCCAATGTCCGCCTGCTGCGGGACGACGCCGTGTATTTCGTAGAGCGGTTCATACCCGACGAGGCGGTCTCGGCCTATCATATCTACTTCCCCGATCCCTGGCCGAAGAAACGGCACAGGAAACGCCGCCTGTTCAATCCACGGTTTCTGGAAGAGATCGTGCGCACACTGGCGGCGGGGGGCACCCTCGATTTCGCCACGGACTATGTCGAATACTACGAGGAGATCCAGGCCCTGCTCGAAGGGTCGGACCGACTGGACGCGCTAGAGGAAATCCCTGAAAGGGTAAGGGAACTGGGCCGCGACCTGACCAATTTCGAGACGAAGTATACCGCGGAGGGCCGGGCGATTCACCGCGGGGCGTACGTGAAATCCTGACGTACGTGAAACCCTGAATAGAAAGGAATCCGTTATGCTGCAGGCAGGCGATCCCGCACCCGACTTCACGATGGAGGCCGACAAGGGCGGCCCCGTTTCGCTCAAGGACCTGAAGGGCAAGACGGTGGTGTTGTATTTCTACCCGAAGGACGACACCCCCGGCTGCACCCGGGAGTCCTGCGCCTTCAGGGATCACTTCCCGTCGTTTCAGGGCCAGGATGTACTGATTTACGGCGTCAGTTGCGACGATATTCCTTCCCACGAGAAGTTCGCAGCGAAGTATGACCTGCCCTTCCCGTTGCTGAGCGACCCGGACACCTCCGTATCCACGGCGTACGGCGTGTACAAGGAGAAGACGAATTACGGCCGGAAGTACATGGGGATCGAGCGATCAACCTTCGTCATCGACGGGGACGGCCGGATTTCCAGGATCTTCCGTAACGTCAAGGTGGACGGCCACGTGGAGAAAGTGCTGAACGAAGTGTCCGGCTGAAGGGCCGTGACCCGGTGACCCGGTGCGGACGGGCGCGGCCAGCGCGGCCAGTGCGGCCGGGCGCGGCCGGAGGCGCCGCGACGTCTGCCGAGGGCGCTACACCAGGTACCGTCTCAGGTGCGCCCGCGCGCGGACGAAGCCTTCTTCTTCCAGCTCCCACGAACCATAATACCGGCCGTCCTCGTGCTCGATGCTCAGTATGCCGTCGTAGCCGAAATCCTCGAGCCGTTTCACGATGAGCGCCCAGTCCGCCAGGCCCTCGCCGGGGATGCAGTAACGCCAGTAGCCTTCGCCAAAGGCGACCGGGGAACCGAAGGAGGGCTTGATTCTGCCGTACAGGTAAAGGGCTTCCTCGTCAAATACGGTGTCCTTAGCGTGCACGTGGTGGGCGCGGTGGCCGAACTCCTTCAGGAATCGCATCGGATCGACGCCCAGCCGGATCAGATGTGAGGGATCGTAGTTGATGCCGAAGGCGGGTGACGGGCAGGCCTCGAACATGGCCCGTAGCATCTCGGGCGTGGCGCCGATCCGCTCGTGGTGGGTCGACCCCCCGGGCCAGCCTTCGAGGGCGATGGTCGCCCCGCGGGACTCGGCGAAGTCCACGATGTCGGGCATCGTGCGCTTCCACTGCCGGAAGGTCGCCTCGCGGCCCTGGGCGGGATCCTCGGGGGCCGGCGCGACGTAGAACAGGTTGGTTATGCCATGGTCGACCGCGCGCTGTATGGAATCCCTGGAGGCGTTCAGCGCCTGTGTCCGTTGACCGGCGTCGTCACTCAGCAGTTCCGTGCCAGCGACGAGGTCCACCTGGCCGATGGCCACGCCGTGCGCTTCGGCGGTCCGGATCATGTCACCGTCGATCCGGGACACGTCGATCGTATCGAACCCCTTTTCGGCCATCCACGCGCACACTTCTTCGAAGGGCACTGCGTTCAAACGGCCCGTAGTGCGGATCCCCACTCTCATCGCGATACTCCTTTGCCTTTAGAAAACGTCGTTGACACAACCGCCCGCCAATGTATATGAACCTGCGTGAGGTGGCAAGGCAAAGCAGCCCCCCTTGAGCATGCGGAAGGAACCCGGTTCGGCCGGAACGACAGGAAGGGACATTTTGTCCAGGAACGTGCGATTGGCCACGGCCTCCCTGATGGCGGCGCTGACGGCGGTGAGCGCCTATATCAACATACCGATCGGGCCCGTGCCCATCACGATGCAGACCTTCTTCGTCCTGCTTTCCGGCGCCGTGCTCGGAGGCCGCTGGGGCGCCGGCAGCCAGGCCGTCTACGTATGCCTCGGCCTGGCCGGAATCCCGGTTTTCGCCGGCGGCATGACCGGGCCGGCGGTCGTGCTCTCGCCCACCTTCGGCTACCTCGTCGGGTTCGTCCTCTGTGCCTTCCTGACCGGAAGTTACCTGGACCGTTTCACCCGGAGCAGCATCCCCCATCTTGTCGCCGGAATGCTGCTCGGCCATGTCGCCATCTTCGGATGCGGCCTTCTGTACCTCTACGCCTACTTCAACTTCTATGCGGGCGTGGAGTCCACCTGGCCCGCTACGCTGGCCGTCGGCCTGATCCCCTTCCTCCCCTTCGGACTGGTCAAGCTCGTCCTCGCGGTTTCCGTCGCCCGTACCCTGTCGAAGTATGTCCGGATCGAATGCCCGTGAGCCGACCGTCCGGGTGCGCACCTGTGTGTACGCGCCGGACACCGTAGCCTGCTGTTGACACGCCATCTTCCGTATTGTATAGTCTTTAGTCTGCTGGAATCCTGCGTTCCGCGCCGATTCCATCATGCACACGACAGCCACGGGAACAGGTATGAAGAAGGGGACACGATCGTTCCGGTCCGCAAGTGCGCGCGGCGCGGCCTTGTCCGCACGGGGACGTCTCGCCGCCGTAAGGGCCTTGTCCGCACGAGGACGTCTCGTCGCCGGCGCGGCTGTCCTTGTAGGGTTATTCTGCTGCTTCATGCCAGCCGCCGTTTTGACCGGCGCCGTCCCGCTGGTCAACTCCATCGGCAAGGAGATGCCGCCGGACGCGGCGCCGCTGGAACAGCAGGTGTTCCGCTACACGCTGGTCGAGCCGCTGACCTTCGATGTCAGTATCAACATTTACGAGGGCCAGGGGGCGCTGACCCTGTTCGAACGCCTGGTCATGCTCGACAAGAACCTGGAACTCGTCGGGGCGGCGGCTTCCTCGTGGGAGCAGTCGGCCGACGGGCTGCGCTGGACGTTCAAACTCCGTCCCGATGGTAGATGGAGCGACGGACGCGTTGTGACAGCCCACGACTTCGAATACACTTACAAGCGATTCCTCGATCCGGCCGTAGCGAGTCCCTACGCCTTCTTCTACTACGAAATAAAGGGCGCCCGTCCGTTCAACCAGGGCAGTGTGACCGACCCGGCGACCGTGGGCGTGCGGGCATTGGACGATTTCACGCTGGAGATCGAAACGGAGAAGCCCTGTCCCTATCTGCCCTTTATCGTTGCGTTCACCGGGTCGGGACCCGTGCCCCGTTGGCAGGTCGAAAAACACGGGGTACGATGGAGCGAGGCGGGGAACCTGGTAGCCAATGCGAGCTACACCCTCTCCGAATGGCAGAAGGGCAGGCAGGCCACGCTGACTCTCAATCCCTACTATACCGGTCCCCACAAAGGGTATCTCGAGAAGATCGTCCAGATCTTCACCACGGGACACCCGGGCACCCCACCGTACGAGAACGACGAGATCGACTATCTCAGGGTCCTGCTGACCGACCTGCCCTTCATCGAAAACCATCCGACCCTGAAATCCGAACTGTCGTACTACGCCTTTCCTGAGACCTGGTACCTCTTCTTCAAGACCCGCGAGCCGCCCTTCGACGATGTCCGCGTGAGGAGCGCGATCAGCCACGCCATCGACCGCGAGGTGTTGTGCAACGTCGTTCTGCGCAACACGGGCGTGCCCGCCTACTCCATGCTCCCACCCAAGTTTCCCGGAAGTGCGGACGCGTCGATACAGTCCGTCCAGGCCTACGATCCAGAACGTGCCAGGGACCTGATGGCCGAAGCGGGATTTCCGGGCGGCAAGGGGTTTCCAACGATCGATTTCTGGATCGGCAAGACCAATCCCCAGATCAGTTACACCGCCCAGGCCATACAGGCGATGCTGGCCAATACCCTGGGACTGAGACTCCGCATGCGGGGATCGGAAGACAAGGTATACAGGGACAATATGTACGAATGGAACATTCCCATGGGCCTGGGAGGATTCAATGCCGACTATCCCGATCCGAACAACCTGCTCGGTATGGTTTGGCGGTCGCAGCCGCGGGGATTCGGGAGGCAGGACTGGCGCAACGACGACTTCGACCGGCTGATCGACGCGGCGGCGCATGAAATGGATCACGACAATCGCATGGGCATGTACCGAGATGCGGAGCGTCTGCTCGTGGAAGACGTGGGCGGCGCGTTTCTGTATCACAATCTGACGGTGGATCTGCGGAAACCCTACCTGAAAGGGCTCGAAGTCAACAAGTTCGGGTACGCAATGTTTTCGTGGATCGGCGTCATGCACACCAGGATGTACATCGCCAGGCACTGAAGACGTCGGCACTCAAGGCGCCGGCACTGAGCAAGTTCGATCAGAAGGAGCGCGCGGAACTTGAACGGTGAAGAGGTTGTAACCGAAGACATCGTACGGCAGTTTCAGGAAGACGGCGCGGTATGCATACGGCAGGCCTTTGATTCGCACTGGGTGTCCATCGTGGAAGCCGGCGTGTCCCGTAACCTCGCCGAACCCAGCGATTACGCGGGCACCCTGAAGGCGGGCGAGGAAGACCGGGGCGGTTTCGTCGACGATTACTGCAACTGGCAGCGGATTCCCGAGTACCGCGACTTCGTGTTCCACTCGCCCGCGGGCGCCATGACGGCGCGGCTCATGGGATCGCGGAGTTCCGTTTTCTATCATGAACACCTCCTGGTCAAGTGGCCCGGCACGCTCAAACGGACGCCCTGGCACCACGACCAGCCCTATTACCCGGTAAACGGCCGCCAGAACGTATCCCTGTGGATGCCGCTGGACCCTGTTTCAAAAGCGTCCTGCGTACAGTTCGTCCGGGGTTCCCACGACTGGAACCGCTGGTTCGTACCCCGCAAGTTCGCCACGGAAAGCAATTACGCCATCGAGGACGCATCCGCCAAACCCATGCTCGAAGATCGGCCCTTCGAGGACGTGCCGCCCATCGACGAACACCCGGAAGACTACGAGATCCTGGCGTGGGACATGGAACCCGGCGACGTCATCGCATTCCACATGTGTACGCTGCACGGCGCGGCGGGCAACCAGTCCCTCACCGATGCGCGCCGGGTCCTGGCCACCCGCTGGCTCGGAGACGACGCCCGGTTCGCGATCCGGCCCTGGGAGATTTCCCCCATGGAAACCGGAGGGCTCGCCCCGGGAGACCCCATGGCCTGCGACCTGTTTCCCCGGGTCTGGTCCGCATGACGGAGCGCGTGCAATGAACCATCGAGTGTCGAGCGAACAGATTGCCTCCTACCGGGAAAACGGCTTTCTCATCCTGGAAGACTTCCTGAACGAATCAGAACTGGAGACCTGGCGGTCCGCGGTGGATGAGGCGGTCTCGCTACGGGACCGGAACAGGCTGCCCGAAGGGTCCTACCACCTGGCCAGAAAGGTAACGGCGGACGACGAATCCGTATTCCGGCAGCGGATCAACCTGTGGATGGATCACGAAGGCGTACGCGCGCTGATGCTGGACGGTCGGCTGGGTAAAATGGCGGCCGACCTGGAGGGGGTCGACGGGATCCGGATCTGGCACGACCAGGTCCTGACCAAGCTGCCCTGGGCCAATCCCACCACGTGGCACCAGGACAATACCAAGTGGTCCTTCGCGTCGGAGCACGCCATCACCATCTGGGTCGCCCTGGATGAAGTCACCGTTCAGAACGGCTGCATGTTCTTCATGCCCGGTTCACACAGGAAGCGGCGCGACGACTTCCCGGCGGCGGGGAAACAGGTGGGGGCCATGTTCGACGCCTATCCGGATCTCGGCCGGATGGACCCCGTGCCCGTCGTCATGCCGGCGGGCGGATGTTCCTTTCACAACGGGCTGATCGTGCACGCCGCCGCCGCGAACATGACGCCCCATCCGCGCCGCGCCTTCACCTGCGCCTACATGCCCGACCACAGTACGTTCAACGGCATCCCCAACGTGCTTCCGAACCGGATCCTGGATACGATCGAATTCGGCGACCCGCTGGATGACGATACACAGAACCCGCTCATTTACTCCAATGAAGTTTCCTGAATGAACCGCCCAGACTGTGTGTGAGGAGGAACATTTGTGTGAGGAGGTATATCGATGAACAGGCTCACCGTCCTGCCGCTTTTTTTCCTGGTTCTACTCGCCGGGATGATTCCCCGGGCAGCTGCAGCGCAGGACTTCGAATACTGGCCCGGTACCGAGTACGATCCCGCGGTGCCCACCGCTGAGGAGATCCTGGGCTACCGGATCGGGGACCGGATCACGCCCCACTCGGGCCTGATGAAGTACCTGGAAGCGCTTGAAACGGCCTTGCCCGGCCAGGTGCGCGTGCTCGAGTACGCCCGGTCGTGGGAAGGGCGAAAGCTGGTGTACGCTTTCGTGGGTTCGCCGGAACGGATCGGCGCGCTGGTGGAAGTCAGCGCGGGCATGAAACGGCTGGCCGACCCGAGAATAACGCCCCGTGCGAGTGCCGACAGCCTGATCGCTTCGCTGCCGGTGATCGTCAACCTGAGCTACGCCGTCCACGGCAACGAGATTTCCCCCGGGGATGCCGCGCTGCTCACGGCCTACCACCTGCTGGCGGCCCGCAACGACCCGGTCGTGGACCGTATCCTCGAGGAGACGATCGTGATGATCGACCCGGTCCAGAATCCGGACGGACGGGACCGGTTCGTCCATAATTACGAGATCGCCGAAGGCCTGGAACCGAACGCCAGTCCGCTTGCGGCCGAGCACAACGAACCCTGGCCCGGGGGGCGGACTAACCACTACTACTTCGACCTGAACCGCGACTGGATTTCGCTGAACCATCCCGAAACCCTGGGCCGGGTGAAGGTCCTGCAGGACTATTACCCGCCCGTATTCGTCGACCTGCACGAGATGGGTTCCAACTCGACCTACTACTTCGCGCCGGAGGCGATACCCTACAATCCGCACCTGGCCAGGGACCAGCGCGAGAATCTCCAGCTCTTCGGCAGGAACAACGCGAAGTGGTTCGATCACTACGGGTTCTCCTACTTTACCCGGGAGATCTTCGACGCCTTCTACCCGGGTTACGGCGCGAGCTGGCCGTCATACTACGGCAGCGTGGCCATGACTTACGAGCAGGCGTCGGCCCGGGGACTCGTCGTCCGGAGAAGCGATGCGTCGGTGATGCACTTCAGGGACACGGTCCGGCACCACTTCGTCGCGTCCATCGCCACCAGCGAGACGGCCGCGATCCACCGGGAGAAACTCCTGACGGACTTCTACGCCTACCAGCTGTCCGCGATCGAGGAAGGCCGCAGCGAAGACATCAGGTCCTACATCCTTCCGCGCAGTCCGGACGGCAACACCTCGGGCGTGGACAAGCTGGCGTGGCTGATGGCCTATCACGGCGCGGAGGTGCAGCAGGCCGGGTCGGACTTCCGGTCCGGCGGCGAGACCTATCCCGCGGACAGTTACGTCATTTCCCTCGCCCAGCCGGCCAAGCGCCTGATCCGTACGCTCCTGGACAGGCACGTTCCCATGGCTGACGACTTCATCGAGGAACAGGAGCGCCGGCGGAGCAAGGGCATGGGCGACCAGATCTACGACGTGACCGCATGGTCGTTCCCGCTGATGTACAACGTGGAGGCCGTGGCCGTGGATCGGACGGTCGAAGGCGACCTCGCCCTGGTCGATCCCGCCATGATCCCTCCGGGTTCGATCGAGGGAGGCCGGGCGGAAGTCGCCTACCTGGTTCCCTGGGGCACCCAGGCCGCCGGCCGCCTGCTGGCCGCGTCGCACCGGGCCGGGCTCCGGATATTCAGCACCGACCTGGCCTTCGTGCAGGGAGACCGGCGCTATCCGTCCGGCACGTTGATCTTCAAGGTCAAGGACAACCCGGATCACCTGCACGAGACACTGTCGCGCATCGCCGCTTCGTCGGGGGCGGAGGTCATCGCGACGGACACCGGCTGGGTCGATGAAGGACCCAACTTCGGCAGCAACAACGTGGTCTTCATGCGCAAGCCGCGTATCGCCCTTGCGTGGGACCGGCCCACCCGCGCGTACAACGCGGGCGCCACCCGTTTCGTCGTCGAACGCCAGATCGGGTACCCGGTAACGGCCATCCGGACGCGCCAGCTCGCCACGGCCGACCTGAGAGACTTCGACGTGCTGCTGCTGCCGGATCCCGGATTCGGCGGCACCTACGGCACTGTGCTCGGCGAACGGGGAGCCCGTCGTATCAGGGAATGGGTGCGCGCCGGCGGCACGGTGGTCGGACTGGGGGCCGGCGCCACGGCTTACCTGGCGTCGGAATCGGCCGGCCTGCTCTCGACGACCAGGGAGGACGAAGCCGAAGAAGACGGCGACGGCGGCGATGGCGATTCCGGTGACGGAAGTGCTTCCGGACGCATTTTCGAGACGGAAGACGAATACCTTCGGTCATTGAATCCCGATGATTCCGTACCGCCGTCCACGCAGGGCGTGCTCCTCAAGGCCGGGCTCGATCCGGACCACTGGCTGGCCGCCGGCAGGGACCGCACCGTGAACGCCCTGGTCAGCGGCAGCTCGATCTTTACGCCGCTCAAGATCGACGCGGGCAATAACGTGGCCGTCTACCTGGGTCCCGACGAAGTCCTCGCCAGCGGTTTCGCCTGGGAAGGGAGTACGGCTCAGTTGGCCTACAAGCCCCTGCTCATGGAAGAGCGGCACGGACGCGGCCTGGCCATCGGATTCACGGCAGACCCGAACTTCAGGGCCTACATGGACGGTCTGAACATCCTGTTTATGAATGCGATATTCCGCGGTCCGGCCCACGCGGGGGCGGCCGTGACGGAGTAGCACAAAAGGGACGAACGCGGCTGCAACAGAAAGGCGGTACGAAGCATGACCCCCATTCCCATGCGCAATACCCCGCCGGACCATGGCATAAGGATACCGTACAAAACCCATGCGGCATTCATCGTGGAGCTTTTCGTTTCGGCCGGCATGGGCGTCGATGAAGCGGGCCTGATGGCCAGGATACTCGCCACGGCCGACAAGCGCTGCGTGTACAGTCACGGCACGCAGCAGGCGCTCGGGTACCTGCCGAAGCTCCGCGACGGCGACGTGAACCCCCGTCCCGACGTGACGACGGTACGCGAATCGGAGACGGTACTGGTACTCGACGGGGACGGGGGCATGGGGTACGGCCCGTCCCACCGGGGCATGGAGACCGCCATCGAAAAGGCGCTGGCCCATGGCCTCGGTGCGGCAACCACGCGCAACCACTACCACTTCGGCGCGGCCGGAAACTACTCGCGCATGGCACTCGAGCACGGGTGCGTGGGATGGGCGCTGTCCACCCACCGCGTCGCCCTCGACCCCGATAACGTGATCATGTCCGCAAGCGGCGGATCGCCCATGAGCCTGGCCTTCCCCACGCGGAACCAGCCTCCCCTGGTGCTCGACATGGCCGCGGTATTCATGAGGTACAAAGACGAACTTTTCCAGGAACACTTTGCGCTGTTCGCCAAGAGCCTGGGCCTCGCGGTCGCCCTGCAGACCCTCGGCGGCATACTGGCCGGCATCTGGAAGCCCGAATTCCAACCGCCCCGTTCAAAATGGGAATCCAACCAGGGCGCCTTCCTGCTGGCCATGAAGATCGATCACTTCATGGATCTGGACGAGTTCGAGCAGACCTTGGACGACTTCGTTTCGAAGGCGAGGAAAATGAGACCCTTCCCAGGCATGCCCCACGCGGAACTGCCCGGCGGCATGGAGTGGCGGTGGGAAAGGGAGAACGAGGCGAAGGGCGTGCCGCTGAGTGACGATCACCGCAAGAAACTGGAAGATATCGCACGCGAATTCGACGTAGACCCACCCTACGGGGCGTTCGAATCCACGCGGTTCTGAATCGAATTCACGCGATTTTAACAGTGAACTCGAAACGTCGCTTTCCGGTGACGGATATTCAAGGAAAGTCAGGCAGGCCGGCGGTCGAACCAGGTTTCGTGCACACGTAGCCATTCCAGGCCGTTCGGCTTCTCATCATTGCGGCGGAAGACCGCGGTGCTGTGCCTCGAAGTCGTCTCCCCGCCCTCCGTCTGCCATTCCTCGTATTCCGCGACGACGAGCGCCCGGTCTTCCTCCAGCACCCGAACGTTTTCAATCCAGATCCGGATGCCCGGCCGGCCGGTGTGGGCGTCATAGAGGCCTTTCAAAAGCGGTCCGCGTTCCACTTTACTGCCCTGCGGCATGACGATTACGAAGGCCTCGCCGAGGGCCGTATCGATTCGGCCGAAGACCTCCGCGGTCCTGGGGACGCGGCCGTTGAACCAGTCTTCGAAACACCGGTGCAACACGTCGATTTCGTTTCTGCACGCTTCTTGAATCTGCATGGATGATCCCGGAATCACCGGCCTACCTTGAATCCGACCATGGCGTAGACCGCCGCCGTACTCACGCCTTTCTCCAGGTTGATGTACCTGCCCTCAATCCCCACGAAGGCGGGGCCGAGGGACGCCCCGATCAAAACACCCGGTTGCGCGTAGTAGGTATTCGTCGTCGTGGTGGTGGCCGTCCGCGTATCATCATTTCGGGTCACCGTCTGCTCCGAGTCCTGTGCCCTTCCCACGCCGATCATCGCGCGCACCAGAATGGGAGACGAGACCAGCGTCACGCCCGCGTCCACTCCGTACAACAGCAGGGATTTCTCACCATCGTCCTCCGTTTTCGCCACATGATAGGTCGCCCGCGCCCCGACGTGAACGGTCCGGATGCCCGTCGGCAGGTTGACGACCAGGCTGCCGCCCCCACCCCGCTCGTATTCCTCGACGGCCTGACCGCCGTGAAAGGCGATTTCCGCACCCTGGCCATGGACGGAACCTGTAACCGCGGCAAAGACGACAACACACAGAATCAAGCCGATACTTCGAGACATCCTAAAGTCCGTTTACTCCGGTGAAGGTTCCCCGCCGCCATGCCTGAGGACCCGCCGGGCTGTTGCGAATCAATCTGAACGAACGAGCCGAACAACGACCAGCAATATAACCCGGAATTGCCCAGCAAGTCCACCGGGATGTGACGGTCGGGTCGTATGCCGTGGCCGGCGCTCAGTTTGCCGTGACCGGGGACATGCATTCCGGATGGTCGGCCTATCGCCTAGAACTCGTATGCCGTCTCCAGCGACAGACCTTCTTCGATAGCCCGGCGCGAACGGGTTTCCTTCTCCTCGAGCTCGCCTATCTTCTGAACCACTTCCGTCATCGCTTCAGCCGGAAAGGCCATTACGCCGTTCACGTCGGCGGCGACCACGTCACCGGGCGAGATTTTGATCCCGCCGCAGGTCACGGGCACGTTGGAGGCCACGGGACGAATGACCGAACCGGGGCCGTAAAGACAGGTGCCCGCCGCGTAGACGGGCAATCCGACTTCCTCCATCCCTTCGATGTCCCGGCAGCCGCCGTCGGTTACCAGCCCGGACAGGCCCTGCTGCATGCAGGAGAGCACGATCACGTCGCCGAACATGCTGAGGATTTCCGTGGTGCCGCTGGCTGTGACCCAGATCGACCCGGGCCCTGCCTCATCGACCGGCCGGAATACATGGGCCCGGATATCGTCCCATGTCGTCGGTATGTCGCTTTCTTCGTATTTCGTCGTCACCGCAGGACCGGCGATGGTGCCCCTGGCCGGAAACATCGGACGCACGGCGCGGGACATGGCCAGACGGGCGCGATCGAAACCTAGCCGGGTCAGCGCGTCCATGATGAGGGGCGTGGGTGTGTTCCGGAGGGACTGGTAGGGGTTTTCGTCGCTGACCGGACCGCGGTTCCCCTGGTCAGCCTGGCCAGCCTTGGTGGCATGGGCGTCCTGGGCGTCGTGGGCGCTATGCAAACCTGCGAGGCCTCCCACGGCCGTCGCGGCCATTCCGGTTTTCATGAACCCCCTGCGGGACAGGCTGCGGTCGAATATCGTCATTTTGTACTCCCAAGCGTTGAGGATGTGGGCCGAAAACCGGTACTGGTCACGGCGTATGCGTTCGCATCGAACGCGCGATTAATCGGTTGATACCACGAATATCCGCGTCTATAATGAATGAACCCGGCTATAAATGAACCCGACCGTAGACCCAACTGCTATCAGGCCGGGAGGAAGGCCGCAGTACTGTCCTTTCTGATCCCCTGCGGACTACAGGATGTTCCCGAAACGCGGAGTGCGCGATGAAATACCTTACCTATTCCGGAAACAACATCATACACGCCGAACTGCCTGACGAGGGGTCGGTTTTCTTTCCGCCGCCGCCGCTGCCGGGCATTCCGAACAAAGACATTCCGGACCGGGTCAGGGCGGCCTTCGAATCCCCCCTGGACATGCCGCCCCTCGAAGAACTCGTCGACGCGAACAGCCGGATCCTGATCGCCTTCGACGACAACTGCCAGCCCTTTCCGGCTACCGCGCCGCCCGACATCCGCCAGCTCGCCATCGAGACCCTGCTGGAAATGCTCTACGGCTACGGGGTAAAGCAGGAGAATGTCGAGCTCATGTGCGCGGTCGCGCTGCACCGCAAGATGAAAACCCACGAAATGGCCGCCATGCTGGGCAAGCGGATCATGAAGGCCTTCCACCCCAGCCAACTGGTCAATTTCGACGCCGAAGACCCGGACGACATCGTCGTGCTGGGCACCACCGACCACGACGAGCCGGTGGAGACCAGCCGAAAGGTCATCGAGAGCGACCTGGTAATCTACGTGGACTCCATCCAGATCCCCTTGAACGGCGGACACAAGTCCGTGGCCGTCGGACTGGGCACTTACAACAGCATCGCGCCGCACCACGCGCCGCAGATGACCGCGGAGAAGCCTCACGTCATGCAGCCCGAAGGATCCGAAATGCACGGTTCCATCGAGCGCATCAGCCGCGTCATCCTGAAGCACACCCGCATCATGGTCCTCGAGGCGGCCATGAACAACGCGTCCTATCCCCCCATGATGCGCTACTTAAGCAAACCGTCGGAGCGATGCAACCTGTTCGAGAAGATCCTGAAGGCCACGACGCCCGCGTCCATGAGCATGCTTCCCGAATCGGTGCGCTTCCGGGTTTTCAAGGGCATCCAGAGCGCTTACCTGCCCGTTGAAATCAACGCGGGTTCCATAGACGCCGTGCACGAACCGACCCTGCAGACCCTGAAGGACCAGCTGCTGGTGACCACCGACCATCAGCACGATACGCTGGTCTTCGGCCTGCCCGACCTGAGTCCCTATTCCGTCGGCACGCGGATCAACCCGGTGCTGGTACTGAGCGACGTGCTCGGCTACGTCTTCAACTGGTTCTACAACAAGCCCTTCGTCAAGCCGGGCGGCGTGGTCATCATCCTGAACCCGGTCTTCGAATTCTTTCATCCCGAGTACCACGTCGCCTACGAGAAGTTCTGGAACGAAGTGCTGCCCGAGACCCAGGACCCCTTCGAGATGCAGTCGGGGTTCCAGGAGCAGTTCGCCCGGGATCCGCACCTGGTCGACTGCTACCGGAACCGCTTCGGCCACCACGGGTTCCACCCCTTCACGGTGTGGTACTGGGCGACCTATCCGCTGAATTACCTGTCCCGGGTAATCCTGGCCGGACCGAAGACCGATTTCGCGGCCAAGAGGCTGGGGGTTTCCTGGGCGCCCGACCTGGAACACGCCCTGGGACAGGCCCGCGAAGTCACCGGCGGAAACGACGTGGTGGCCCTGACCATTCCGCCCTTCATGTACATGCAGGTGAACGACGGAACGACCGGCTAGCCCAACGTGGCGCGCAGTTTTCCCACCAGGTCCGGCGACGGCGTAAAGGGCAGCGAAACGACCGCCCGGTTCAGCGCGCTTTCGTATATCCCCAGTATCACGCTGAAGTCGCTCAGCGCCGAGTCGATGTTCAGCGGGTGAACGGCCGCGTCGTCTTCGAGCCAGTCGATCATGGCCTCGGTCATGGCCGCCTGGCCCAGGATGTCTTCCTCGGCATAGACGTGTTCCCCGCGCTCGTAGACGTCGTCGATCCTGGACTCCCAGCCGTGCATGGTCCAGTGCGCGAAGCCCCGGTCCCCGTACACGGCGATCCGCTTGTGGACGTTAGTGGAACCGCCCGGGATGACGCGGGGGGCGACGGCGCCGCAGCGCAGCAAAGCGCTCACGCCGTTGTCGAAGTCGATGATCCCGGTGCATTCGTCCGGCGCGTAGTGGTGCCTGGGGGTTTCGGCAAGCCCGTCCGCGCCCGAGGCCTGCCCGAAGACGGCGATCGGCGCCGCACCGGGATTGAAAGCGCTGATGGCCTGCATCGCGTGCGTCCCCTGGTAGGCCGGGTTCATGCCCGCACTGGCCTCGATAAAGCGCAGGTTCCCGATCGCGCCATCGTGCACCTGCCGTTGCAACCGGCCGCGATGCGGGTGGAAGTGCAACTGGTGGTTGACGGCGATCTTGACCCGGGCCGACCGCGCAAATGCCTGTATAGTCAGGAAGTCCTCTCCCTGTATGGCCAGGGGCTTTTCGACCAGCACGGCCGGGACACCCGCCGACTCCGCCGATTCGAAGATCTCCAGGCGTACCGAGGGCGGCGTATTCACGTGGACCAGGTCGGGTTTCTCCCGTTCGAACATCTCGCGGTAGTCCGTGTACCTTGCGGGCACGCCGAATTCGGCTGCGAAGGCGTCAAGCCTGTCCCGCCGGCGGGTCGAAACGGCGGCCAGCCGGCCCCGGGTTACGTGTCCGTAGGCTTCGGCCAGCCCACGGGCCCGCCCGCCGCCGACGCCGATGATAACGCATTTGATCATGTTGATGCCCAGGGCTGGATGACAACCTTCGCGCATGCGCCCGATACCTGCGTTTCCCATGCGCGCTGGATTTCATCTATGGGATAGAGGTGGGTGATGAAGCGGTCAAGTTTCTCCCGGTTTTTAGCGATGACGCCCATGATGTCGAGGGCGCCCTTCATGTTGTAATGCCAGGATCCCTTCAGATCGATGCCCTTGCGCAACATGTCGGGACTCACGACCAGCCGCGTGTCCGCCCCACTCTCGCCGACGAAGGCGAGGCTACCTCTCCGGCGGAGCGCGTCGATACAGAGCCTGTGGGCCGCCGGCGACCCCGAGCAGTCCACGGCCCGGTCCACGCCGATCCCGCCGGTCAGCTCGCGTATCCGTTCCAGCGCGTCCTCATCCCCCGGATCGATGACGTGAGCCGCGCCCAGTTCCATGGCCTTCGCCTTTCGGTAGGGATGGGACTCCACGGCGATGACTTCGGCGCCGAGATGAGACGCGCCGATCACCCCGCCGAGGCCCACCGGGCCCATGCCGGTAATCAGCACGGTGTCGCCGCCCCGGACCCGAAGTCGGTCGAAGGCGCCGTAGGTCGGCCCCAGTCCGCAGCAGGCCATGGCCCCGTGCTCATAGGTCATGTCATCGGGAATCGGCGTCAACAGCCAGTCCGGTTTGAGCATGTACTGCGCGACGGTCGCCCTGCCTTCGGCTGATCCGGTGAATGCCACGAAGTCCACGTTGTTTTCGCAGTGGATGTAGTCCCCGGACCGGCACAAGGCGCAACCGCCGCAGGGATACCCGGGCATGACAACTACCCGGTCTCCTTCCTCGACCCGGCAGGGCTGCGCAACCTCGACCACTTCGCCGGACGCTTCGTGGCCCAGGTAGTCTTCCTTGCGGCCTGCCGCGAATCCCTTGTATTCGTTGCAGAGCGGAGCCGCGTGGATCTTGATCAGTGCCCAGTTTTCCCGTGGCTTCGGAACGTCGGCCTCCACGACGCCGCCCTGGTTTCGACCGAGTATCACTGCCCGCTTCATAGAGGGATTCCTGTAGGAAATTCCTGAGGCCACGATCTTTAGTGAGGCTGAAGAAAGGCTATGCGCCGGGCATGCATATTCCAAGCCGCAATATAACGTCCGTCCGATCTTGACGCAACATACCGCAGGCTGTTACTTGGTAAGTCAATGAGCAGACTCTACCACAACGAATCCGGTCGTGTCATCCCTTCCCTGTGCGAGGAACTCACGCGGTTCCGGCGCGTCCGCGTCATCCTTAATCTCCCGGCCACCGGATCCAACGCAACCCTGTACCTGCTCGCCCGGCCCCACCGGGTCGGCGACAACCCACTGCACTGGTCCGTCAACGGGATCGGCCAGGAAACGATCCGGACCGGGGAGGATCTCCACTACAGATGGTACGAACGTACCGTTAAGTCAGGCGACTTGCGCGACGGGGACAACACGGTGGAGCTGTGGGCCGATGACGCCGCGATGACGGGATGGTCGCTCGCGCTGGAGGCGGGCGGCGCCCCGTCGAACAGCACACTGACCGACAACGGCGGCGCAACCTGGCGTTCGCACCGTATGGGCTACCTGAATGCAATTAGTGGAAACTACTGCGTGCGCGTTCGGCTGGAGGAAGGCCGGGACGACCCGCCGCCGGACATGGTCTGGGAATCCGCAGGCCACCCCAGGGCACAGTCGATGCGTGACCGGATTCCCCGCCGTATCGCGAACGGCAGCGATCTACTGACCCGGGTGCGGGCGCTTTCCGCGTGGATTTCGACAAGCTGGGAGCATTCTGGATCCCGCCGCGGGACGGCATACGCGCCGTGGGACGCGGAGACCATACTCGCATGGGGCGAAAGCCGGCAAGGCCACAACGGCGAAAGTTCCATCACCATGTGCGTCCACTATGCGGTGGCCTTCGCCAGTGCCTGTCAGGCGCTGGGCATCCCTGCGCGCTGCTCGGCGCTGATGGGAACGCCGAATAGCTATGAAGGCCATTTCGTGGCCGAAGTCTGGTTCGACGATTACCGGAAATGGGTGATGGTGGACCCGAACATCGACGCGATAATGTTTCGCGGCGGAGAACCCCTCTCCATCCCGGAGATCCAGGAGCTGGACGGCGGACTGGCCTCTTATGTTGAATGGGGCAGCGGATCGAAATTCCAGCGGACGTTCTCCCACATGCGGAGTTTCATCCGAAACAGCCTGCTCCGGGGTGTATGCTTCCGCCACCGAAGCATCTGGCCTCGGATCGATTTTTTCTCCCATCCCGAACTGACGCCGCCGGGACATGGTTCCGTGTCCTACTGCGAGACCGACCTGGTCTGGTCGGAACCGGACCGGGAGTCGGGTTTCGGCATGTTCAAGTACTTCGCGCCGGCCGCTTACTTTACGGCGCCACCCGACGGAGCGGCCTATGCCTGATCTGATCACGAGCGAGGAGATGCTGATCGACCGGATGACGGCCCCGTCGACGGCCGTCGTCGAAGCCGTATCGGAACTGGAAGGCGACGTGGTGATCCTGGGCGCCGGCGGGAAGATGGGGCCGACCCTGACGGAACTCCTCGTGCGGGCCGGCGCGAAGCGCGTGATCGGTGTCTCACGGTTCAGCGACGCACGGGTAGGTGCTTATCTCGAACAAGCCGGCGTCGAAATCGTTCGGGCGGACCTGCTCGACGAAAAGGACCTGGCCCGCCTGCCGGATGCGCCGAATGTCCTCTTTCTCGCGGGGTTCAAGTTCGGCGCCACGGGCAACTCGCCGATGACCTGGGCGATGAACGCCTGGCTGCCGGGCCGGATCATGCGCAGGTACGCCGGATCCCGCGTCATCTACGTGAGTTCGGGCAACGTGTATGCCTATACCCCGGTTGCGGAGGGCGGCGCGGACGAGGACGGCGAAATCGGACCGGTGGGTGAATATGCCCAGTCTCGTCTGGGCGGGGAACGCATCGCGGAACACCTGTGCCTGGAACAGGGAACGCCCCTGCTGATCGTCCGGCTATTCTACGCCACGGAACTGCGGTACGGCATCATCCACGACCTCGGCAGAAAGATCCACGACGGCGTGCCGATCGACCTGGACATGGGCCATGTGAACCAGATCTGGCAGGGAGACGCCAACCGTTACCTGGCGCGGCTGTTCCCCCTGTGCAGCAGTCCCGCCACGATCCTGAACCTGACGGGGCCGGACGTCCTCTCCGTCCGGTCGATGTCCGGAATGCTCGGCCGCCGGTTGGCAATGGAGCCGGATTTTACCGGCCGTGAAAGCGATACGGCGCTGCTTGGCAACGCCCGCAGGTTGTTTGACCGGCTGGGTGAGCCGGAGGTCCCGCCGGAAAGGATCGCGGACTGGGTCGCCCACTGGATCCGCATCGGTGGCCGCAGCCTGGACAAACCGACCGGGTACGAGTCGCGTACCGGACGTTTCTGATCGAAGTATACCAACGCTGGAGAGTAACCATGCAGGACGCAATGCCCCCGCCAGTCCGATCGGCCATGGGGCGAGGTGTGGTCATCCCGGCCCATCCGCTGGCCGTAACGGCGGACCGGCGACTGGATGAACGGCGCCAGCGTGCCCTTACGCGTTACTACATCGCGGCCGGGGCCGGTGGACTCGCCGTAGGCGTCCACACGACCCAGTTCGAGATCCGGGACCCCGCCCACGGTCTCTACGAACCGGTACTCGGCCTGGCCGCGGAAGTCATGAACCGGGAGGCGGCGGCGGACTTCATCCGGATCGCGGGTATTTGCGGACGGACGGACCAGGCGACCGGCGAGGCGGATGCGGCGCAGTCGATCGGATACCATGCCGGCCTGCTCAGCCTGACCGCCATGAGCGGCGCCTCGGAGGACGAACTCATCGCGCACTGCCGCGCCGTGGCCGACGTCATTCCCGTCATGGGATTCTACCTGCAGCCCGCGGTCGGCGGCCTCGTGCTTCCCTACCGTTTCTGGCGGCGGTTCGTCGAACTGGAAGGGGTGGTGGCCATCAAGATCGCGGCGTTCAACAGGTACCACACGCTCGACGTGCTGCGGGCCCTGGCGGAGTCCGGACGGCAGGAGGAAATCACGCTTTACACCGGAAACGACGACAACATCGTGATGGACCTCCTTACCGAACACGTTTTCCGGTGCGGAGACGGAAGCCGGTCCGTGCGATTCAAAGGCGGGCTGCTGGGACACTGGGCCGTCTGGACCCGGGGCGCGGTCGCGTTGCTGCGGGAATGCCAGGACGCCTCGTCGTCCGGCGAGCCCGTACCCCAACACCTGCTGACCCGATCGATCGAGGTCACGGACTGCAACGCGGCTTTCTTCGATCCGGCCCACGGTTTTGCCGGGTGCATCCCCGGGATTCACGAGGTACTGCGCAGGCAGGGCCTGATCGAGGGCACCTGGTGCCTCAATCCCGATGAGACGCTGTCGCCCGGCCAGTACGAAGAAATCAACCGGGTATACTCGGCCTATCCCCATCTCAACGACGACCACTTCGTCGCCGAACACCGGGACGACTGGCTCCGGTAAGCGCAGCGGAGAAGATCATCCGAAAACGGAGCGGAACATGAAGATCACCCGCATCGAAGCCATCCCCATCGAGGTGCCCCTCAAGCAGGGCATGACCACGAAGACCGCCCATGGCGAACACATCGTCTCCCCCTATGTCATCCTCCGGGTCCATACGGACGAGGGGTTGACCGGGCTGGGAGAGGCCACGGTCGCGCCGCGCTGGAGCGGGGAAACGTCCGCCTCGTGCGCCGCCGCGGTCCGGGACCTGGTGGACCCCGCGCTCAAGGGCGAGGACCCGGCGGACGTGAACCGGCTTTGTGGGCTCATGGACGAGGTCATCAAGCTGAACCCCTTTACGAAGGCGGCCGTGGAGATGGCTTTGTGGGACCTGGCGGGGAAGCGCGCGGGTGTGCCGCTCTACCAGTTGCTGGGCGGCAAGGTCCGGCAGGAGATCCCCATGAAGATGGTGGTCGGCGCCTTCGACGTGCCGACTTCCGTCGCCCTGGCGGAGAAGTTCCTTCAGTGGGGCGTGCAATGTCTCAAGGTCAAGGTCGGACTGGACCCCGGGGAGGACCTCGAGCGCGTCCGCGCAATCCGCGCCCTGGCCGGTCCCGGCATCCGGATGAGCATCGATGCGAACTGTGGGTGGCCGCCGGCGGTGGCCCGCCGCATGCTTCGTCTCCTGGAGCCGTTGGACATCCTGTTCGCCGAGCAACCCTCGGCGCCGCAGTTCGACGATGAAGCGGCCCTGATTCGCACCGGCACGACCATCCCCATCATGGCCGACGAGAGCGTATTCACGGTACACGACGCCATGCAGACGGTACTGCGGCGGTCCGCGGACATCATCAGCGTCTATCCTGGAAAGAACGGAGGCATCGGCCAGACGCTGGCCATCTCGCACGTGGCCCGGGCGGCGGGACTGCGCTGTCACATGGGCAGCAATCTCGAACTGGGGATCGGCACGGCGGCCATGCTCCACGTGGCGGCCAGTGTGGAAGCCATCGACAGCGATACCTATCCCGGTGACCTGCTCGGACCGCTGTACCACGAAGGCGATATGATCGAGACGCCGCTGGAACTCGGGCCGGTCACCGCGAAGGTAACCGACGGACCCGGTCTCGGCGTCACCCTGGATGAAGCACAGGTCGCGCGTTGGAAGGACGCGTAGCACCTTCCCTGGAGTTTTACCAACCTTAAGAGAGGACAGCCATGGCTGACGGAAGGACCTACAGGGCCTGCGTGGTGGGCTTGAGCGGTATTGGGGCGGGAAGCCCCCCGGTCGACGGCGACCACGGAATGGGCCATGAGATGCCCAACCGCCATGTACCGGCCTATGCCCTCCTGCCGAATACAGAGGTGGTCGGTGTCTGCGACCTGAAGGAAGACCTCCTGCAGGACACACTAAGGGATTGGTCGGGTACTTTCCCGGGCCTGCGGGGATTCACGGACTACCGGGAGATGCTGGAAGCGTGCAGGCCCGACATCCTGAGCGTGGTGACCTCAGACCACCGTCACGCGGATATCGTCGTGGACGGCGTTGCGGCGGGCGTCCGTGGTATTTACTGCGAAAAACCGATCGCGACATCCCTCGCCGATGCCGACCGCATGATCGCCGCGGTGGAAAGCCGGAACGTGCCCATGAACATCAACCACACCCGTCGCTGGAGTCCGGTATACCGGGAGGTCAAGCAACTGCTCGAAGATGGTGCGATCGGCGCGTTGCAACGCATCGTCCTCAACTTCGGCGGCCCCCGGGCCATTCTCTTCCGTAACGGCACGCACATGATCGACATGACCTGCTTCCTCGCTGGATCGGAACCCGCGTGGGTATTCGCCGAACTCGACGAAGGCTACGAGGACTACTGGCCCTACGGGGGCGACGGAGGCCGGAACGCGGACCTGGAACCGGGCTGCTCCGGTTTCATCCATTTCAAGAATGGCGTGCGGGCTTTCTACAACGGTTCCAAGGGCAGGGAATGCCGGGGAGGATACCAGCTCGACGGCACCGACGGATGGATGTTCGTCCACGAGGACTACTACGAACTCGATACGGGAAACGGCGTCCAGATCGTCACCCCCAAGGGGCCGACCCATTACTACTCCGCGGCGGCCATCCGGGATCTCGTCCACGTCATGGAAAACGGCGGCGAGACGGTTTCCCCGCCGCGTGCAGCCCGGAGTACACTGGAGATCATCCTGGGGTTTCTCGCGTCGCAGAAGCACGGCAACGTGCGCATCGACTTCCCGCTGGACGAAAACACCGTCTGACCCGCCATGAACGTTCGCATCGCCATAGACACGGGCGGCACGTTTACCGATCTCGTTCTGTCCGACCCCGACACGGGCCGCCTGGTCTTCCACAAGGTGCCGAGTACGCCGTCCGATCCGAGCCGGGCGCTGGTGGAAGGCGTCAGCGAACTCGTCGCTCAGGCCGGATACGCACGTGGGGATATTCGGTTCCTGATCCACGGCACTACGGTGGCCACCAACACCATCCTGCAGCGAAAGGGCGCCCGTACCGCCTTCATTACGACCGAAGGGTTCCGGGACGTACTCCACATTCAGCGGCAGGACCGGCCCCATCTGTACAACATGCGCATCCGCCGGACGCCGGCTCTCGTACCACGCTCTCTGCGGTATGAGCTTCCGGAACGAACGTTGCACGACGGATCGGAAGCCCTGCCCGTCGACCGGGATCGGCTGAACGAACTGATCGAATCGCTCAGTAAGGAAGGCATCGAGGCGGTCGGCGTGGGGTTGCTGCACAGCCACATCGATCCCGGCCACGAGCGGGCAGTCGGCGATGCGCTGCAACATGCACTGCCGGAGACCACGGTCTGTCTTTCTTCCGATATGAGCCGTGAAGAGGGCGAATACGAACGGTTCAGCACCTGCGCCATGAACGCTTACGTGCAGCCGGTCATGACGAACTACCTTGACCGGGTGAACGACGCCCTGTCGGACACCGCCGTCGAAGCGCCGCTCTACGTCATGAAATCCAACGGTGGAGTCACCTCGGCCCGGGACGCCGCGGATCAATGCGTGCATACGATCCTGTCCGGACCGGCCGGCGGCGTGGTGGCCGGCGACGAGATCGGCCGGCGGCTCGACCGGTCCAATGTGATAACGGCCGACATGGGCGGTACGAGTTTCGACGTGGCCATGATTCACGAAGGCGCCATCGCCTTCGCGAAGAACGCGGAAATCGACGGCCTGGCCCTGAAAGCACCCATGATGGACATCCACACGATCGGCGCGGGGGGCGGGAGCATAGCGTGGATCGATTCGGGTGGTGCCCTGCGGGTGGGCCCGCAGTCCGCGGGGGCCGTGCCCGGTCCCGCCTGCTACCAGACCGGCGGTACCGAACCCACCGTAACGGACGCGAACCTGGTCCTGGGCCGACTCTCGACGGACAGCCTTCTGGGCGGAGCCATCACCCTGGACCCGGCGGCCGCGCGGAGTGTGATAGAGGAGAAGATAGCCTCCCATTTGGGGTGTGCGGTCGAGGATGCCGCCGAAGGGATCATCCGGGTGATCAACGCCTCTATGACGGCGGCCATCCGCAAGCTCACCGTGGAACGCGGGTACGATCCGCGCCCTTTCACCCTGGTACCCTTCGGCGGTGCGGGACCGCTTCACGGCGTCGAGCTTGCCCGGGAACTGGGAATACGCGACGTGGTCATACCGCTCGCTCCAGGGGTCGCCTCCGCCGAGGGCCTGGTGTTTTCAAACCTGCGTACGGACCGGATCCAGACCCACGTGGAACTGCTGGATCGAATCGGCGCTGCGGAATTCGAAGAGATGCTGGACAACCTGACCGCGCAGGCGATTAAGGATCTGGCCATCTCTTCGGAGAGTAGCGATCCCGTCATCAGCCGGCGCGTCGGGCTGCGGTATTCAGGGCAGGGTTACGACATCCCCATCGACCTGCCCGAGGGCGCTGTCGACCTGGCCTCGCTCGAATCGGCCTTCCATCTCGAACACGAGCGGCAATACGGATACGCGCGGCGCGACCAGCGCGTTCAACTCGTCAACGTGTGGGTTTCCGCGGAGCTGCCCATTTCGGATGACCGGCGGAAGCCCGCGGAACGGAGCGTATCCGACCGGGCCGGTCCCCTCGCTTCTCGCCCGGTCTATTTCTCAGGAGACTGGGTGGACACGCCGGTCTTCCGCAGGACCTGCCTGTGCCCCGGGCAGCGGATCGACGGTCCTGCCATTATCGAGCAACTCGATTCCACGACGCTGATCGGACCCGGGCAAAACGCATGCGTCGACGAATGGGAACAGATCACCATATTCGGACTGGACTCGGCATGAAGACCGACCCCATCACCCTGGAACTGATGCGCAACCGGTGGACCGGCATCGCGGAAGAAATGTGCGCCGCCCTGATCCGCACCAGCTACTCCACCAATATCAAGGACCGGCGCGACTGCTCCGCGGCCATCGTGCAACCCTCCGGGGAGATCCTGGCCCAGGCGGAATCGGGCGTCCCCCTGCACCTGGGCGTGATGCCCGGCGTGGTCCGGTCCATCCTTGAAACCTATCCCGTGTCGTCCATGAAACCCGGCGACGTCTACATCACGAACCTGCCCTATCCCGAGGGACCGGGTCATCTGCCGGATGTTTCCCTGGTATCCGCCATTTTCCACGAGCATCGCCCGGTCGCACTGGCGGCATCCACCGCCCATCACGTGGACATGGGCGGGTTCGCGCCGGGCAGCATGCCCTTCGGGGTGACGGAGATCTACCAGGAGGGCCTGCAGATCCCGCCGCTTCCCATTTTCAAGGGGGGACGGCTCGACGAAGAGATCTACCGGCTGATCAACCAGAACGTACGGACCCAGTACGAGGTAAGGGGCGACCTCATGGCGCAGTTCGCCTGTGCCCAGATCGGCCAGCAGCGCGTGAGCGATCTCATGTCCCGGGAGTCTCCCGATGAAGTCGTTCGTTACATGGACGAGATCCAGGACTACGCCGAACGGCGGATGCGCGCGGGCATCCGGTCGCTGCCCGACGGCGAGTACGCTTTCGAAGACTACCTGGACGACGACGGGGTCACCGATGCGCCGGTGAAGATCGCGGTCACCCTGACCATCTCGGGGGACGAGCTGCGCGCGGATTTCTCGGGGTGCAGCGACCAGGTCCTGGGACCGTTGAACGCCAGGTTGCCGGCGGCCGCTTCCTGCATCAGCTACGTGTGTAAGGCGGTGATCGACCCGGACCTGCCGGCGTGCGCCGGGGCGTACCGGCCCCTGGACATCTTCGCGCCCGAGGGCTCCATCCTGCAGGCCACCTACCCGGCGGCCATCGGGAACGCCAACATCCTGACGGACCAGCGGGTCGTGGACGTACTCATGGGCGCGCTGTACCAGGCCGCGCCCGACCGGGTGTGCGCGGCCTGCAGCGGGGAGATGAACCTGGTCAACATCGGCGGGATCGATCCGGTCACTGGCGATTACTACAACTACGTGGAAACCTACGCGGGCGGGCAGGGCGCCATGTCCGACCTCGACGGCGAGGACGGCGTGCACACCCACCTCACCAACACCCGGAACGCGCCGGTCGAGATCATGGAACGCACCTATCCGCTCCGGGTCGAGCGGTACGGCCTGATCCCGGACACCGAGGGGCCGGGACGCCAGCGCGGCGGCTGCGGGATGATGCGGGAACTGAAGTGCCTGGGAAAACGCACTATCATCACCCTGGGTTCCGACCGCCGCAAATTCACGCCCTGGGGACTCGAAGGCGGCGGGAACGCCACGGGGGCCCACTGTTACGTGATCGACACCGAAGGGCGCGAAAAGGAGATCCCGACCAAGACCCATACCGAACTGTACCGGAACGAGATCCTGCGGATCGAGACGCCCGGCGGCGGAGGTTGGGGCGACCCGGCGGAGCGAGACGGAAAGAAGGTGGAAGAGGACGTCCGGAACGGACTCGTAAGCCCGGAAAGGGCGGACGCACACTACCGCTGCGCGAAGGATCGGAAACCGGCAGACTGACGGGTTCGGGATGGGACGCGATCGTCCAGTTTCAGATCGTCCGGTTCCAGGTGCAGCCAATGAAGAGGATGCGGAGATCATGGCAGCCGGACGGAATGGCACTAATCCAAAGCGAATCGCCATAATCGGCGGCGGGGTATCCGGGCTCGGGGCCGCATGGGCGCTGCATCGCCACCCGGACCGGTTTGACTTCCGGCTGTACGAGGCCCGGGACCAGGTGGGCGGGAACGCCATCACCGCCGACATGCCGCAGCATGATGGCAGCACCATACCGTTCGACATATCCGTCACCGCGCTGATACCGTCCGTATACCACCACATCCTGTTGTTGATGCGGCAGTTCGGTATCGAACTGCTCGACACCCGGTTCAACTACAGCGTGAAATACCACGGCCGGGTTTACGCCCACGATTTCGACTCCGACATCCGGCGACAGCTTCAGCCCGAGATCGCCCGGTTTCAAAGGGTCCTGAAGCGTCTGCACCGGTTCGGCCGGCTGACCCGCTCCCGGTCGAGGCTGATGAACGCCCTCAACCCGTTCAATTACATCACGATGCGGACGGTGCTCAACCTGGGCGGATTTTCCGGAGACTTCAGATACAAGATCCTGAAGCCCATGTTCGTCAATTTCCTGATGGCCACGAACGTGTTCGACATGCCGGCGGCCCTCTTCGCACGGTACCTGGAGTTCTTCGACATCGAACGCGCGACGCCCATGCAGACGTGGGACCAGGGCACGCGCCGGATCTACGAAAACCTGACGGCCGGATTCCGGGACAGGATACACCTCAACCGGCCGGTGCGAAAAGTGCACCGCCGGTCCGACTGCGTCGTGATCGAGGACTCCGACGGCGTGGAGGAGACGTTCGACGAGGTGGTCTTCGCGTGCAATGCGAACCAGACCCTGATGATGCTCGTCCGGCCCACGTTCCTGGAGCGCTACCTTCTGTCGTCTATACGCTACGAGAGCGAACTCCACAACCACACGGTCGTGCACTCGGACGCATCCGTCCTTCCGGATAACGAAGTGAGACCATTGGAAACGCGGAGCAATCATATCGAACAGTACGGCGCCAGGCCGGACAACTACGAAATCACCTACATCATGCACAACCAGCAGCCGTGGGCCAGCCGGTCCGACAGGCCCTGTCTGGTGACCTATAATCCCGTCAGTCCGATCGATGAGCGGAAGGTCGTAAGGAAGTACTGGTTCCAGCACATCGTGCACGACGTGCGCCACGTCGCCTGGCTCGTCCAACTGTTCCGGTTCATCCAGGGCAGGCGACGGACCTGGCACTGCGGCGCTCACACCCTGGTGAACAGCCAGGAGACCTGCTTCGTGACCGGCCTCGCCGCCGCCCGGCAGATCGGGGCGGACTATCCCTTTGACGACCCCGAGGCCAGGCGGATGTTCAACTACTACGGCCGGATTCTGCACGGCGGTCGGTTCAGGAAGGCGAAGGGCTGACACGGCCCCGTTTCGACCGGCTTCAATGTCCTGTCGGCGCACGTCCTGCCTGCGCACGTCGGACCATCGGAAGCCGGACCACGGGAAACCCGTCCGGATTACGCCTGCTCCAACCTCTCGCCAGCGGCTCGAGCCAAATCCTGCTTGTCGCGTTAACGCCTTGTAGTTATAATACTTACGTGGCACACTGGAGGATAGGCCTTGCATACAAACGATACGATCCCAACGCCGGCGGCCGACGCGGATACGGGACTCACCGACCGCCGCGACACGGAAGGGCTTCATCCCTTCCCGGAAGGCTGGTACCTGGTCACGACCCGCGATACGCTGCGGCGGGAGAAACTGATCGAGAAAAAGTGGATGGGAGAGGATATCGTCGCGTGGTGCGACGAGGAAGGCCGGGTCTGCGTGGCCGAAGCCGTGTGTCCGCACCTGGGTTCCGACCTGGGACCGAAAGTCGGCGGCAAGGTGTGCGGCGGCCGCCTGGTCTGCCCGTTCCACGGGTTCGAGTTCGATACGACCGGGCAGTGCGTCGCTACGCCCAACGCCCCGGCGCCGAGAGCCGCCCGGCTGGCCGTGTACGAGACCAGGGAGATCTTCGGCCTGGTCTTCGCCTGGTATGGACTCGGCGGGCGGCCCGCGCACTGGTTCCTGCCGGACGAACCGCCGGCCGGAAGCGAGTGGGGCGAGCTGGGTTACCGGACCCTCCGGTTTCGCAGCCATCCCCAGGAAACCGCGGAGAACTCCGTGGACATCGGCCACCTGCGTTACGTGCACGGCTACGACAACGTGAACGCGGTCGGATCTGTCACGGTGGAAGGCGCCTACCTGAAGAGCTGTTTCGACTTCAGGCGCGTCCGCAGGGCTTTGGGCGTCAAGGAGCTCGTCTACGAGGTCTCGGCCGTCACGCACATCCACGGCCTGGGGTACTCCCTCGTGGAGATCCACGAAAAGACCATCGATATGCACGCCAGGCTCTGGGTTCTCCCGACCCCAATCGACGGCAAGTACATCGATCTCGTGCTGGCCGGCCAGCTGCGGGAGATCCGGAAGCCGCGGCGGTTCGTCTCCGGCTTGGGATTCCTGCCGTCGAAGCTGCGCCGGCGGTTGATGAACCAGATTCTCCTGTCTCAGCAAAAACGGGATGTGCTGCAGGACGTGGTGATTTGGGAACGGAAGCGGTTCCGCACGCCGCCCCGGCTGTGCAGGGCAGACGGTCCCATCGGTCTGTACCGGCGCTATTGCCGACAGTTCTACTCGGAACAGCCCCCATCCTGATCAGGGCGGCCCCTCCAGTTCCGCCAGGGCCTCGAGAACGTCCTGCTGGATGAACGACTCGAAGGCGTCCCGTGCCGGGAGTCCGGCCGCCTTCGACAGCAATGCCACGGCCCGCTCCCGGCCACCCTCTCTATCGAGTTCGGGTAAATTGAGCGCGTATTCCAGCAGGACGATCATCGAATCCGGCGCGAGTTCCAGCGCCCGCTCGAAATGGATGACCGCGCTCTCGCGGTTTCCCTTGTACAGGAACCGGGCTACGCGCCCGGCCCGGGCGATACCGGCATGCCAGCCCCCGAAGGCCATGTGCGCATCGGCGAAGTCGGGATCCATGGCAAGCGCGTTCTCGAGCAGTCCGCGGACCCTTCCGGCCAGGCCCCGGCGAAGCGCCGTAAACGTGCCGACGGTCAGCGCATATCGGCCAACGGCGTGCGCGGACTGGTAATACGCTTCTTGATTGGTCGAATCGGCGCGTACCGCCTCTTCGCCGAGTTTCATCGCACGTTCAAAGAACCCCTTCCGATCATCACTGGCCGCAACGTAGTGGCCGTGCACCGCGAGCGATTGCGCCGCCAGGGCGTAGCCCACGGAGGTCCCGAGGGCTTCCGCCAGGTCTGCCGCCTCGAGAAAGCGGCCCTCCTCAAAAGCAATCCGAGCGTCGTCGATCGACCGGGCGTCCGCGCCGGACTGGGCGTCCACGCTGGACTGGGTGTCCGCATCGGACCGGGCGTTCGCATCGGACTGGGCGTCGTCGATCGACCGGGCGTCCGCGCGGGACTGGGCGTCCGCGCCGGCCACGACGGCTATACCGGCCGCCAGGAGTAAAAACCCCCCGACCACCGTGAGATGTACAAATCGCGTAAGGATCATCTCGACACCTTTATTCAGTCGAATCTAAAGAGGTTTACGAGCCAGGAAACAATACAGCGGGGTAAAGATACCCGTCTTGCCGCCCGAGACATAAGCGTCCGCGGTGCGATCAAGAAGCCGGACGACTTCCGATGAACCCTTGGGGAGCAGACGCAACACTTCGGCCATCTTCGATCCTGCGATGATGGCTTTACGGCCCCATGGAAGCCTGCGCAGCATGTTCCCCAACATGCCGCGACTACTCTCCATGGAACGGTACCAGGGCGTGGATGGTCCTTTCCGGTTGTCGCGGTCCATCCCTTCGATGACGTGGAATCCCGCCGCTTCAAGTGCGCGATTAACTTCCCCGAACGTCGCGATGTCGTTCAGTGCAATGCCTCGCTTTAGGTTCTGCTCAATGACACGGTGTCCGGCGTCTTCCGGATCGAACTTGTCGGTCAGGCACATTTCCTGACCCCAGAACAGCGCTCCTGGTTTGAGTACTCGGAATATCTCCTCGAACGCGCGTACCTTGTCAGGCGCGTGGCACGTCGACTCGATGGCATAGCCCCTGTCGAACGTCTCATCTTCGAAGGCGCCCATATCCATAAAGCTGCACGCCTCGTAATCGACCATGTGATCGAGCCCCGCTTCCGCGTTCAACTTTCTTGCCTTTTCCAGTTGGACTTCACTGATGTTGATACCGACGACCTTGACACCGGCCTCACGGACGACGCGGCGCATTGGGCCGCCGATTCCGCAACCAACGTCCACCACCGTCATACCCGGTTTCATGTCCAGCTTCGAGATCATCAACCGCTGATGACGTGCTATGGATTCTTCCAGACTCTCATCGGGTGTGAGTGGTACGAAATGCAGGGATTCGTTCCAACCCCATACCATGAACCCGCTGCAAAGGTCATAGTACTCTTTCACCGTTGCCGCGTGGTCGTACCCGCTTGCGCCATCGGCTTGCGGAGCCGCCCGCGCGATCCAGCCATCGAAGTGCCGGACACGACCCTTGACGCCCGTTCCCTGGTACGCCTCCCGTAATTCTCTGGACAGTTTACCCAGTTGCAATGCTTAGGCCTCTCCTCTGGTGTTTCGTCTTCACGGCTTCAGACCTGTAGCTCGCGTCTCTGCTCGGAGATGACGAACTTCAGCTTCTTGCTCGGTTTCAAAGACGGAAACGGATTGAACCGCAGTTTATAGTTCGCGGGCGACATTTCGATCCTGAAGTAGTGCGTCAGCATCAGCAAGTTGACGGCCAGTTGCAGTTCCATCCAACGGGTGCCGAGACACATGTGCGTGCCCAGGCCGTACGGCGCGTACCCGGGGCTGCGATGTTCATTGCGCGACGGCAGGTAGCGGTCGATGTCGAAGGTGTACGGGTCGGGAAAGACATCGCTCATGTAATGCGTGGCAGTCGGCGCGATATGGAGTCGTTCTCCCAGGGGCAGTTCGTAACCCTCGAACACAAACGTATTCATTACATTTCGAATCGACATGGGAACGATCGGGTACATGCGCATGCACTCCATGAGAAAGCGGTGCGTGACGTCCATCGCGGATGGTGTGAAGGCCTCGACATCCGGATCGCCATTCGCGAATATGGCGTCGGCTTCATTTCGTATTTTCTCATAGAGCGCGGGCCGCGACGCCATGGCGTATACGACCAGGCTGAACGTATCGCCAAGGTACACGCTGGCAATCAAAGCAGCGGAAAAGGCGAACCGAAGGTTGGACTCCGGCAGGAACTGCGGGTCGCTCGCGTGCAGGCTGAGGTAGTCGTCCACCAGGTCCCGTGGACATTCGGCCCGCTGGGCAGGGGTATGGACCTTCTCGATTCGTTCCATCAGGGTATCCAGGGTTTTCGCCCGTCGTTTCATACCCGGTGTGTTCAGCATGAATTTGGGCAGAATCCTGGCGACATGCACGCTGAGCGCCCTTTCCTTGAACTTCATCAGATCGTCCATGACGTCCTGAGTATCGACGCCGATGAACAGGGGCGAGAGTTGTGCGTTGATCATCCGACGGCACATGGTCGTAGCGGAATAGGATTCTCCGACGTTCCAGCTTGCCATGTAACTCCGCGCCTGGTCGTAGAGCTTTTCCAACTGCCCGCCCAGTCTGCCGCGGGAATACGCCGGCGACAGGTTCTTGCGCAGCCGGAAGTGATCGGCGCCGTCCAGTGAGGGCAACAGGCCGGACGCGCCGTAGACCTTCTCAAACTCGCTGAAGTAGTCCCTGGCTCTCAGATACATGCGCCCGTGTTTATGCACCCAGCGGTTTGCCTCGAGGCCGGCCAGGAAGGTCATGGGTTGGGCGAACGGAGGATGGACCTTGAACACCGGGCCGTACTCCTGCGCAAGGTTCCCGAAGAGCGCGTTGAGGTTGCCGTCCCGAATATGCCGGTTCAGCAGCAGCTTGCTCAGCGAAACCGTCGGAATCTTCTTGACGAAAGCGGGACGGCGAAGCGTCGGACCGGCGAGATTGTGCGAGACCGCTTCGGTTATGGACCGACCGATCAGATCCATCTGGCAGATGGCCTGAATGCGCGCCTCCGTTTCTTCGTCAAGCTGGAACATGAACCGGAAAACATCGCACGTGTTGATGAGGCTTATAACGATTACGTCCCTCGGGTCCGGGATCTCGTTCATGAAGATCGCCCGGCTGATCCGCGTCCTTACGAATTGACTCGCCGTACTGGTCTCGACGTCGCTGTACAACTCCATCTTCCAGTCGGTGCGGGCCAGCGTCCAGAACTCGCCGTCGTGGTGCTCCAGGATACTCATTTCGACCAGGCGGTCCAGCACCGAATCGATGATCGTCTCCGCGCGAGGCGCGAGATGTTCGATCCAGTACCGGGTGTTATGCCGGTTCGTATCGCTCGCGATTTCATCCAGAATGGGGTCGATCGAAGGGTTGCCCGTTTTCGTGGCGTCGAGCAGGAACAGGGATTCCATGTCCGTGTCGATGCGGGATCTGAGTGAAAGCTCTGCAAGCACGGCGCCGACCACGGCGCAGTTCAGGTCCCATCCGGGTACCTGGTGGAAGTAGCCGGTCTCCTCGTTGAGGAGCATCAGGATGAGTTCCTGGGTCAAAGTGAGAGGCTGGGGTTTCACGCCCCTTTTAGTATCAGTCATTATATTTGCCCTCCCGTCATCAGACGCAGATGAATGGTGGAAAGCGCGGGAACGATCATCATGAGAATGGCCGTGACGAAGATAATGCCGCAACCAAGCGATGCGGCAAAAGGAATCAGGAACTGCGCTTGAATGGCGGTTTCCAGAATCAGCGGTGTGAATCCGAGAAACGTCGTCAGGGAAGTGAGCATAATCGGACGAAAACGGCCCTTTGCGCCCTCTATGATCGCAGTCTGTACCGGGTTGCCTTCCTTAAGTTTCTGATCGATGAAATCAATCATGACCAGGGAATCGTTCACGACCACGCCGCTAAGGCCGAAGATACCCAGAAAGGACACGGCGCTCAGTGCTACCCCGAGGACCCAGTGGCCCAGGATCACTCCGATGAATCCGAAAGGGATAACCGCCATGATAATGAACGGTTTGGTATAGGATCGCAAGGGGATGGCGAGCAGTGCGAAAATCATGATCAGCGCGATCGCGAACCCGCGGTACAGCGCATCCAGGGAATCGAGCTGCTGCTGTTGTTCACCTCCGAACGTGTAGGTCAGATCCGGGTACACGGCGGTCAATGCGGCGAGGATCGAACCCTCCAGGATGCTGTTGGCCTGGTCGCCGGAGATCACCGCGGCGTCCACGTCCGCGGAGACCGTGACGACGCGCTGACCATCCTTCCGCCGAACGGACGGCGGCGAAACGCCCGGTTTCAGCGTGGCCACGCTGACGACCGGGACCTCGGCCCCACCCGGTGTGCGGACCAGGTACCTTTCGATATCGGTGATGGAACTCCGCGCATCGGCGGGCAGACGCACGTAGACGCGGACCTCTTCCCGGCCGCGCTGGACCCGGACGGCATCCGCGCCAAAAAACGCCGCGCGCGTTTGTCCGGCCAACGCCTCCAGCGTCAGATCCAGGGTACGCGCTTCCGGCCGTAGTTCAAGCTGCATTTCCGGAATGCCAGGGGTGTGATCCGACCGGATGTCGTGGACGCCCGCCACTTCACGAAGACCGTCGACCACGGCGTTCGCAATCCGGGCGAGGATCTCCGGATCCGGATGCGACAGTAAGGCCTCGACCGGGTTGCCCAGGTCAAAGACCGCGCCACTGAAGGTGAGGCCACGCACGTAGGGAAGCACCCCCACCTCTTCCCGCCATGCCTGCACGACTTCTCCGGATGAGATCTGCCTTTGCTGCGCACTCAGGAGTTTGAATTCAATGGTAGCGATGTTGGCCTGGGGATTGAGGGTAGGGGTCGGATTAAGCCCGCCTTCGCGTCTCGATCCCATACCGACGGTCACCGTTACGCCGCTCAGCAGCGGTGGCGCATCCTCGGGCCGGCCACTAGAAAGCCGTTCCATGACCCGATGACCCGCGGCCTCCAGTTCCCGTGCCACCTCGTATGTCCTCGGGGCGGTCGTCCCATCAGGCATCTCCAGGACGACCGTCGCGAAGTCCCCCTCGATGTCAGCGGCCAGCGTAGTGGGTACGATGCCCGCCGGCAACAGCGAGATACTGAGCACGAGCATGCCCACGGCGCCTCCCATCGTGATCGCGGGTTGATCCGTCGCGAACCGCAGTGCTCGGTCCAACGGGCCCTGCACGAACCGGTTCAGCAACCCGTCTACCCGGCCCTGGATTCGTGTGAAGAAACGTTCGAATGCATTTACCGGCACCCAATCCGGACCCTTCAAATGGGACAGGTGGTTGGGTAACACCAGCAGCGATTCGACCAGGGAGACCAATAGCATGGCGATGATGATGACCGGCAGTGCCCGCCATACGTCACCGATGCCGCCGGGGATGAACAGCAGCGGGACGAAAGCGACGACCGAAGTGAGGACCGCGAAAGTCAACGGCACCTTTATCCGTCGTACACCACGGATCGCGGCTGTAACGCCGGGCGTTCCCCGACTGCGTTCGTATTGAATGTGCTCGGCTACGACGATGGCGTCGTCGACGACGATCCCTATGGCGAGTACGAAGGAAAACAGGCTGATTTCGTTGATCGACACACCGAACGCATTCATGACGGCCAACGCGCCTATACCCGAAACGGCGAGGCCGACGGCGACCCATACCGCAAGCCGGATCTGGAGAAACAGGCTGAGCGCGATCAACACCAGCAACAGCCCCAGGATGCCATTCTTGATCAGGAGATCGGCGCGTTCCTCATAGACCTGGGATTCGTCATTCCACATGGTGACGGCCACGCCGTCCGGCAATGCCGGGATCACCTCGTTTTCCAGATGATCCCGGACAGTTGTTGCGACGTCCATCACCTGTTCGCCATCAGCCCGGAACACCTCGACGAATACCGCGGGATGGTTCTGATGCCGGACGATAAGGTCGGATTCCTGAAAACCGTCGTGGACCTCGGCGATATCTCCGAGACGAACGACGGTTCCGTCACTCCTGCTGAGCAGGACGATATCTTCGAAATCCTGCTGGTCGTAGTTCTGTCCGAGGGTCCGGATTCGTACCTGGGATTCCCGGGTATCGATACTGCCGGCAGACAGGTTCAAGGAACTGCGACGGATGGTACCGGCGACGTCGGTGAGGGTCAGTCCAAGGGCGCCCAGCCGATGAAGCGGTACCTCGACGGAGATTTCGTATTTGCGAACGCCGCTGACGTCGACTTGGGACACGGACGGAAGTGCCGCGAGCTCGTCCTCGATCTGATACGCCAATTCCTTCAGCGAGCGTTCGGACACGTCGCCGTAGACGATGAGCCGCATCAAGCTCATGCGGTTGTCCATCTCCCGGAAACTGGGACGATCGGCGCCGGCCGGGAAAGACTGAATGCGATTGACCGCTGACTCGATATCGTTCAACGCCTGCGCCATGTCCGTACCGGAATCCATTTGAACCCGCACGGACGCTATTCCCGGGGCCGCCACGGACTTGACCGCCTTCACGTCATCCAGTCCGCTGACCTGATCCTCGATCTTGACGACGATCGACTCCTCGATCTCCTCCGGCGTGGCGCCTGGATAGGCCATCGACACTTCAATGTGATAGAAGGGCGTGGTGGGCCAAGCTTCCCGGTCGAGGCCGGTCAGCGAAACCAAGCCCGCGGCTACGATGGCCCACATCAACAGATTGGCGGCCACGCTGTTGCCCGCCATGTAGGCGATCGGACCGGACGCTTCTTTATGATTGCCGTTATCCATGCTCATGGGGTCTGGCCGGTCTCAGTCTGGACGCGCATGCCTTCCGTCGTAAACCGGATCCCGCCGGTGACGGCGGCCTGGCCGTCTTCGAGATCACCCGTCACATACGCTCTATCGCCGTTACGCTGCAGTACCTGCACCGGAACGATATGCACTGCGCCGGCATCACGCACGATCCAGATCTCGTTGCCTGATTGCAGCGCCGCTCGCGGAACCAGATAATAATCATCCCGCTCAAGACCGTTGATTTCCACCTCGACGTATTTACCAACCAGCAGGGGGGGACTGCCGCCAGGACGAGCCGTGCCGTCCAAGGGCTGCCCCGATCGAAAGGGATCCGGTACGCGTACGATCACGTCGATGGTGCGCGTTTGCCGGTCTAGGTATGGCTCGCTTCGGTCCACGTAACCGGTCCAGGCATAGGATCCTTCACCGAAACGGGCCACCACGCGCGCACCGATGCTCCGGTTCCCGTCGCCCGCCGAAAGCGACCACAACCCAGGTATTAATGCGGCATCGGAATCGGATAGCGGCACGACGACTTCCACGGCATCGGCGGCGAAAACGCTTGCGACCGGCTGGCCGGCGGCAACGATCTGCCCCACATCCACGGATTCTTCCTGTACGAAGCCGTCGAAGGGTGCGGTTACGTGGGTTCTGGACAGGGCGAGATTGGCCTCGGCGAGTCGGGCTTCATCGCGATCCAGTGCGGCTCGGGCCGCCTTCAGCTGCGGATCCCTCAACGCGAGTGGATTTGCGTTGTCGTCCGAAGACGCATTCCCTTTGCGCGCGGTGTAGAGATCGTGCTGCGCACGGGCAATCGACGCCTGTTCCTCCTCCCGCAGCAAGGCCAGTTGACTGGCCGCGAGACTGGCCTCCGCTTCCCGCACCCGGTACCGGTAGTCGACCTCCTCGATGCGGAAGAGCGTATCCCCCGCCGCGATCCGGCCGCCACTCAGGAACCCCGGGTCTACCCACGCGATTCTGCCGCCTACCTGCGTAACGACATCGATCTCCGCGCTCGGTCTGACCGTGCCGGAACCGAACACCGGAACGGGTCCGGATCCCGCGGTGACCAGGCCGGTCTGAACGAAGGGAATCTGGGGCGGTTGTTCGGTGCGCTTCGGCTCCGGGGCCAGCGAAATCAACAGGGCGGCCAATGCCAGGGAAACGCCGAGTATGCCGCCGGCAACGAGAAAACTGGTTAAACGCGACATGGCTAATCACTCCGTTGGAGGACGGGCAGGGAGACGCCCGTCCGGCTGGGTCTGCCGCAGCATGAGGCGCTCACTGTCGTTGGCGGTCCAGGTGCCGCCCAGTGCACGATGCAGGGCGAGACGGGCGTAACCCAGGTCACGTTCCGCCGCCGCAAGCATGGACTGCGCGGCCAATCGGGACTGTTCCGCCGCCAGGAACGATTCGTAAGCACCCACACCCGATACGTATCTCTGCTCCTGCAGTGCCGATTCGGACCGGGATTCATCGGAGATGGCGGCCAGCAGCGCATGTCTGCGGCGGCTGGCGTCGAGTCCCACCAGGGCCGATTCGACTTCGTTTACCGCGGTGACCACGGAGCGTCCGTAAGCGGCCGCGGCCACGTTCAGCCGTGCCTCCGCGATTGCTATATTGTTCCGGATCCGGGAGCCTTGGAATACGGGACCCAGCAGGTTCGCGGTGAGGTTCCTGAACCACTGATTGGGGTCGAACCATTCGCTCGATTCGGTGCTCTGCAGGCCGATCGCGCCCTGCAGAGACAACCTCGGCAGCAGGTCGGCGCGCCGAGCGCCGACGGAAAACCGCGCCGCCTCCACCCGCTGCAATGCCGCGAGCACATCGGGCCGCTGGACCATGAGATCGGCCGGAATGCCCGCGGGGACGGGGTCGAGTGAAGGCGAAGGACCGGCGGAATCGGACAGCGTATGTGCCAGGTCGGCCCGGAAGCCGCCCATGAGTATCCAAAGGCGCCCCTCGGCGTCCGCACGCAGCGCTTCGATCTGCGGCAGTTCAGCCTGGGCTTCGCGCAGTCTGCGCCTCGCCGCATGGAGATCCCCTAATTCGATCAGTCCCCGCTCGTACCGGGACTCGGCAAGCGATTCCTGTTGTTGCAGGACGGCCACGATCTCGCCGGCCAGCCCCTGTTGCCGGCGCAGACTGGAAATCTCCAGATAGGTACGGACGGTCTCGGCCAGCACCCCCATGCGCGCACTGAGATAGTCCGCCTCGGTGGCCGCCAGTTCGGCCTCGGCGGATCGCGTATCGTTGCCGTTGCGGCCCCAGAAATCGAGTTCGTAGGCGAATTCCATGCTTAGAGTATAGGTGGTGAGTCCCAGACGGTCGGGAATCTCCACGCCCGCCGCGCTCAGGGCTTCCGGATCCAGACCGACTTCCTCCAGCTGCGCGCCGATGCCCGCGTTCGTAGGACCGTCGAATTCGTTCACGCTCACCGAAGGCTGAAGCAGGGGAAACGCCGAAGCCCGCGCGACGCCTGCCCGGCTCCGGGCCTGCTGTACCCGGGCGACCGCTCCGGCCAGGTCGAAATTCGAAGAGAGCACCTCCTCGACTACCCGGTCGAGTACCGGATCTTCAAATGACTTCCACCACGCCAGGGGCCTGTATGCACCCGAATCCGCCACGCCGGCGGCAAACGCGCCGGGCGTCTCCGGTACCGATTCGAGCACCGGAAAGTTTCGGTTCGGCGCCAGGGAACAGGCCGAGAGGAGCAAGATGGAGGCGAGAACGGAACAACGCACCATGTCGATTCCATGCCCGGGGCCGTGATCGACTGCCTGGGGCCACGATCGACTGTCCGGCCCCTGCGATGACAACCCGCATGCGATATTCAAATAAGTCTGAAAGATTCTGGATGCCTTGTTAACTTACTATATTGAAGCGATTTAACAAGGGTAAAGGTTCCATCGCGCTATCGCCAAAGGCGCTTCGATGATGCAGGCGATACGAGGAACGGCCTGCCGTCGAATCCATGCCGTTATTGACAAACACCCGAACATCCGCTAACATCCCGCGGTTTCCAATCACGGCCATACACGGTGCAATCCCTCCATGAATCAAGTCTCTTGAACCAGCCGATCCTCACGCTCAGCGACCTCGCGTTCACCTACCGGGACGCTGCGAAGCCCGCGCTCGATCAGATCGACTACCGTCATCGCCGCGGCGAGTTCACAGTGATCGTCGGCGAGACCGGCGCGGGGAAATCCACCCTGTGCCGCTGCCTGAACGGGCTGATACCCTCCTTTACAAAGGGCAGGCTCGACGGAAGCCTGCAGGTAGCCGGCCACCGGGAATCCGAACGTCCGCAGGTCTACGAACTGGCGCGGATCGTCGGCCTGGTCTTCCAGGACTTCGAGGCGCAGCTGTTCTCCACCAACGTGGAACTGGAGACGGCTTTCGCGCTCGAGAACTTCGCCGTGGAACGCGATCAGATGAAAACCCGCGTCGAACGGGCGCTGAACCGGGTCGGCCTGTCGGGTTTCGAACAGCGGGACCCCGCCAGCCTGTCGGGGGGCGAGAAGCAGCGGCTGGCCATCGCCTCGGTGCTCGCGGGCAGTCCCTCGGTGGTGGTCATGGACGAACCGACGACCGACCTGGATCCCGTCGGCAAGCGAGACATCTTCAAGCTCGCCCAGATCCTGCGGAACGAGATTGAGGGCATCATCCTGGTGGAGCACGAGACCGAACACGTCCTGAGCGCGGACCGGATCCTGTTGATGCACGAGGGTCGTATCGTCCAGGAGGGGCCGCCCGGCGAGATCCTGGCCGATCCCCGGAACGTGGAACGGCATGGCGTCCGGCCGCTCCAGACCACGGTGCTGTTGTCCGAATTGGGCCTGGAGACCGATGCGCTGACCATACAGGACGCGGTGGCCCGAATCCGTTCGGCCGGATGGCGCGTCGGGGAGTCTGCCCGGGAAAGCCTGGAAGACGCGCGCCGGAGCGAACCGCCGGGTGAACCGCCGGGTGAACCGCCCTGTGAATCTCCGGGTGAGTCGCGCCAGTCTGTCGTGCACATAGAAAACCTGGTCTACAGGTACGGCGAAGCACCGCCGGCCGTGGACGGGGTCAGCCTGGACATCTCGGCCGGCGAATTTGTTGCACTGGTCGGGCAGAACGGCTGCGGAAAGACGACACTCGCCAAGCATCTCAACGGACTGCACGCCCCGACGGAGGGCGAGGTCCGGGTCCTGGACAAGTCCACCACCGACTGGACCCTGCCCGAACTGGGACGGCGCGTCGGATACGTATTCCAGAATCCGGACCATCAGATCTTCGCCAATACCGTGCGGGACGAAGTCGCCTTCGGCGCCCTGAACTACGGGTTCTCCGAAGAAAAGGTCGTCGAGAAAGTGGACGCGGCCCTGGCCGAGACCGGCCTGTCCGGCCGGGATTTCGAGGACCCCTTCAACCTGACCCGGGGAGAAAGACAGCAGCTGGCCGTGGCGTCGGTGCTGGCCACGGACCCCGAGATCCTCGTCCTGGATGAACCGACCACCGGGCTGGACTATCACGGCCAGGTCGCCATACTGAACCTGGTCCGGCGGCTCAACGAATCGGGCCGTACCGTGGTCATGATCACCCATTCCATGTGGGTCGTCGCCGAATACGCCGACCGCTGCGTCATCATGTCGGGCGGGCGCGTCGTCCAGGACGGAGACGTGCGGTCGTGTTTCAGCAATCCCGAATTGCTGGAATCGCTGTACCTGGAAGCGCCCGAGGCCGTCCGTCTCGGTTATGAATTCGGACTCGTGGCACGTTCCGTCAAAGAGATTGCCGGCTGCCTGGAACGCGTGGAGGAATAGTACCCGGCCGCACAGGCACAGGGCCTGCGGACCGGACCGCCCATGGTGCTCTACATACCCTCGGATTCCCTGTTGCATCGGCTCCATCCCTCGACGAAGATCGTGGGACTGGCCCTGTTGCTGATCCTCACGGTGGCCTTCCAGTCACCCTGGTACCAGTTGGTAATCCTGTCGGGTGTCCTGTTGCTGGCCCGTTCGGCCGGCGCGTTCAGAAACCTACGCCGGATCCTGCCGCTCATGATCACCGTGCTCCTGTTCAGCGTCGTGTCATGGTCGCTGTTCAGACGCGTCGGCGATCCGTTCTGGTCCTTCGGACTGTTCACGCTCTCGACGGAGTCCATACGGTTCGGGTTCGCCATGGGATTCAGGCTAGAGGCAATGCTCGTTTCCGGCATGGTCTTCGTTTCATGCACGAAAGTGGAAGAATTCGCCTACGGGCTCCGGGCTATCGGGCTGCCCTTCGCCGTCAGTTTCGCGCTCTCCCTTGCCTTTCGGCTCGTTCCCCTGTTTTTTACGCGTATCGGCACGGTCGTCCAGGCCCAGCAGGCACGGGGCCTCGATCTCAAGCGCGGGAACGTATTGCAGCGGGCCCGCAAGTACGTGCCGCTGCTGGTGCCCATATTCGTGTACGCGATCAGGGATACCGACCTGCTTTCCATGGCCCTGGAATCCAAGGGTTTCGGCATGCGGGGCAGGAGAACGGAGTACCTTGCTTTCCCCTTCGTCTGGCGCGATTACGCCATACTGGGGTTGCTGCTGGTCCTGAATATCGCGGGCTGGATGATGGCGGCTCCGTGAGCGATCCACCGGGAGAGGCTTCCGGAATAGCGCCGATACCTCAGGAGCATCGAATGGACCGACGATACAGGGCGGGGGTCATCGGACGCACCGGCCGGGGCAACTACGGCCATGGCCTGGACACGGTGTACCTCGAAATGGATGACGTGGACATCATCGCCGTGGCCGACGACGATCCGGACGGTCTGCGGGAAGCGGGCCGGCGGCTCGGCGTGCGGAACCTGTATACGGATTACCGGGAGATGCTGCGCAACGAGTGGTTCGATATCGTCAGCATCTGTCCCCGCTGGCTCGACCAGCACGCCGCAATGACCCTGGCCGTCGCGGAAGCGGGCGCGTGTATATTCCTCGAAAAGCCCATGGCCCGCACGCTGTCCGAGGCCGACGCCATGATCGAAGCCTGCGAGAAGGCCGGAGTGATGATGGGCATCGCCCACCAGGGCCGCATGCACGCGGCCGCGTGGCGTGCCCGTCAACTGCTCGCCGACGGCGCCATCGGGGATATCCTCCACGTCGGCATGAACGGCAAGGAGGATCATCGCGGAGGCGGCGAGGACCTCATGGTGCTGGGCACCCACCTTTTCGACATGCTCAGGTTCCTCCTGGGCAGAAACCCCGCCTGGGTGCAGGCGTCGGTGACCATGGCCGGCGGCCGGCCCGCGACCCTGGAAGACGCCGTGGAGGGTCCGGAGGAACTGGGCCTCATCGCGGGCGACGCCATCCACGCGATGTACGGTTTCGGCCACGGCGTGACGGCCACTTTCGAAACGCGCCGCAACCAGGCCCCTCACCCCCGGAGGTACGGGATGTGGGTGTATGGGTCGGAGGGCATCATGACCGTCCACGAATCTTCCCAGCAGATCAGGATCTACGAGTCCCCGGTCTGGCATCCGGACGACGACGCGTCGATTCGCGACGTTACCGCGGAAGCACTGGAACTTGAGCCTTCCGAGCAGCCTTCAATGAGCGCGCTTCAGGCGGCGGCCAACGCCGCCATCGTCCGCGACGTGTTCGAGGCGAGGCGGGACGGACGCAGGCCGGTGAACAGCGGATACGACGGGCGCTGGGCGCTGGAGATGATCCACGGCGTCTTTGCCGCCCACCTGGCGGAAAGCCGCATTGCCCTGCCGCTGGAAAACCGGGACCACCCGTTGTTGCCGAACCTGATTTAGGATGAAGAACGCCGTCGGATGACCGGCATGCGTACACGTACCGCCAGATCGGAGGCATCTTTGTCCGCAACATCTTTGTCCGCGACATCTTCATCAGCGGCGTCACCATCCGTGGCGGCTTCGTCCCCGGACGGGTCCTGCCGCGACCTGCTGGGCCGCATCGGCCTGCCCGAACCCGTGTCCTCGCTCGCGGGACGGGACTGGGACGCGGTCGTCGTGGGCGCCGGCCACAATGGCCTGGCCTGCGCGGCCTACCTCGCCCGTGCCGGGAAGCGGGTGCTGGTCCTGGAAGCCCGGGAACGCGTGGGTGGCGCCTGCACGCTCGAAGAGACCTGGCCGGGATACCGCGTGTCGCCCTGCGCCTACCTCGCCGGCCTGCTCCATCCCCTGGTGATCGAGGAATTGGATTTCGCACGCTACGGCTACCGATGGACGCCGGCCGAAGCGGGCATGTTCGTACCCTTCGAGGACGGGTCGAGCGTACAGTTGTGGGAGGACGACGACCGCTGCCTGGAGGAGATCCGCCGCCTGTCGCCCCGGGACGTGAGGGGTTTCGAGGCCATGTACGCGCCCATGCGGCGCATCCGGGAGGCCCTTCGTCCGCCGGGCAAGGAAGACATCTGGATCGGGCGGGCGCCGACCCGGGAACAGATCGAAGAACGTCTCAACGGCGACCGGGAGGCCATCGGTATGCTCTTCGAATGGTCCATGGTCGAATACGTCGAGCGGTACCTCGAAGACGAGCGGCTGCGGATGGCCCTGACCGGCCAGGGCGTGATCGGGACGAACGCCAGCCCCTGCGAGCCCGGGACCGCCTCCGTACACGTTTTCCACTCCACGGGCACCATGGGCGGCATGCCCGGCATGTGGGGGTACGTGCAGGGCGGCATGGGCATGGTGTCCTTCATGCTGTGCGATATTGCGCGCGACTCGGGCGCCGTGGTGGCCGCGGGCGTGCCCGTCGCCCGCATCGTGCCCGGAGAGGGCGTGGAGCTGGAGGGCGGCGAACGCGTCCGCGCGAAGGCGGTCGTATCGAACGCCGATCCCCGGGTCACGCTGCGACTCCTCGGCGACGCAGCCGACGGGGCGTGGAAGGACCGCGTGGAATCGGTGCCCCAAACCGGCGCGACCGTCAAGATCAACATGGCTCTCGCCGAATTGCCGGATTTCACCTGCCGGCCTGGGACGGACGAGGACCACCACCGGGGCCAGGTCAACATCCCCCTTACCGCACGGCAATGGCACGAATACCACGGCATGGCCGGAGAAGGCCGGTTGCCCCCGCGCCTCTGGGAGGAACTCTACTTCCACACCGCCCACGACCCGAGCGTGGCGCCGGCGGGCCGTCACACCATGAGCATCTTCGCCCAGTTCGTCCCCTACGACTTCGCCGAGGGTGACTGGGATTCCCGGAGGGAGGAGGTGGGGAGGCTGGCCCTGGCATCGCTCGGCCGCTTCTGCAGCAACATTCCCGACGCCGTCCTGCACATGGACGTCATGGGTCCGCCGGATATCGAGAAGAAGGTGGGACTGACCGGCGGCCATATCTTCCAGGGCGAGATCCTGCCTGCCTTCATGTGGGACAAGCGGCTCGAACCGCGGACGCCCATGCCCGGGGTCTACCTGTGCGGGGCTTGCACCCACCCGGGCGGCAGCGTGATTGCCGTCAACGGGCGCAACGCGGCGATGGAAGTGCTGGGGATGTACGGGGATCAGTAGGCCTGGGCGTAGACGACCTTTCGTTCCGACGTCCCCCCGCAATACGCGCAGGCGCCCGGATCGGCCTCCCAGTCCATGGGGACGCACCGGATCGTGTTCCGGGTTTCGTCTTTGACCGCGGCTTCGCACGCCGGATCGCCGCACCAGTGCGCGTGGATGAACCCCCCGTCGCCGTTCGCGGCCGACATGAAGGCTTCCCGGTCCCGGATCTCCCGGGAACGGGCTTCGCGGAAATCCAGGGCGCGCTGGAACATATCCTGCTGCACGGTCTCCAGCAGGTCCCCGATCCGCTTGCCCAGGGACTCGAGGGGAACGAAATCCTTTTCCCCCGTATCCCTGCGCACGACCACCGCCTGGCCGGACGCGATGTCCCGCGGGCCGAGTTCCACACGCAGCGGCACCCCCTTCGTTTCCCACTCGGTGAACTTCCAGCCCAGGCCGAACTGCTCGCGGTTGTCGACCTTCACCCGCACGCCTTCCAGCGACGCAACCAGCTTGTCGACGGCTTCCCGCACGACGGACTGTTCCTCGTCGGACTTCGCGATGGGAATGACGACGACCTGGTGAGGCGCCAGGCGGGGTGGCAGTACCAGCCCCCTGTCGTCGCCATGGGCCATGATGATGGCGCCGACGGTCCGGGTGCTCATGCCCCAGCTTGTCTGGTAGACGTGTTCGCGCGACCCGTCCCGCGTCTGGAAATCGATGTTGAAGGCCCGGGAGAAGTTCTGCCCCAGGTCGTGCGAAGTGCCCATCTGCAGGGCCTTGCCGTCCTTCATCATGCCCTCGATGGCGTAGGTCTGAAGCGCGCCGGGGAACTTTTCGGCGTCGGTTTTCGGACCGTACAGCACCGGAATCGCCATGTAGTCTTCCGCGAAGGTGCGGTAGATGTCCAGGATGCGCAAGGTTTCCTCCTCGGCCTCCGCCGCCGTGGCGTGGGCCGTGTGGCCCTCCTGCCAGAGGAATTCGGTCGTCCGCAGGAAGGCCCTCGGCCGCAGTTCCCATCGGAAGACGTTGGCCCACTGGTTGATGAGCAGCGGCAGGTCGCGATAGGACTGGATCCACCTGGCGTACATGTCCGCAATGATGGTCTCGGACGTCGGACGGACCATGAGGCTTTCTTCGAGCTTCTTGCCCCCGCCGTGCGTCACCACGGCGCATTCGGGCGAGAATCCCTCCACGTGCTCCGCTTCTTTCTGGAAGAAGCTGTCGGGGATCAACAACGGGAAATAGGCGTTTACGTGACCGGTATCCTTGAACATCCGGTCCAGCACCGCCACCATGTTCTCCCAAAGCGCGAAACCGTATGGCCGGATGACCATGCAGCCGCGGGTCGGCGCGTTGTCGGCCAGTTCGGCCTTCGCGATCACTTCATTGTACCAGGCCGAGAAATCCTCCGCCTGCGCGGTCAGTTTTTTTGCCATGACTCCACCTTTTCGTCCGAGGATATCGCGAGATAGAACCGGCCGATCTCCACTTCGAAGTGACGGCCGTCCGCGTCCTGCATTTCATATTCGCCTTCCATGGTGCCCCACTCCGTGTCCAGGGGGCAAAGGCTCTGGTATTCGTGGTTTTCTCCAGGCTCGAGTTCGGGCTGCAGTCCCACGACGCCCGGACCCCTGACTTCGCTGCGCTTGCCGTCGGCGTTGATGATGACCCAGTGGCGGTTGATCAATTTCACCCACCGCTCGCTGTCATTGGTGATGACGATGCGGTATGCGAACACGTACTGGTTCTGGCCGGGATCGGAATGATCGGGCAGATAGCCCGGGTATACCTGGACCCGTATGCCATGGGTGACCGTGTCGGAATTCAGCGGTGTCGGCATTGCATCGCTCCGTGGAAGCAGCCCGGAAAATCGAAGATGCATAAGATAAACGAGGGGGGTGGAATCGACAAATAAAAAACCTGTGGAAAGACCGACCCCGTCGGCAGAACCCGGGCCAAAAACACCTTGACACCCCGGGGCCGCATCTCTATTCTGTCCACGGCTTAAAACCGTATCGACCGGGGAAGAAACGGAATGGTCAAGCTAGGTCTGGAAGGTGTCGTAGCCGCGCAGTCGGCCATCTGTTTCATCGATGGCCTGAAGGGCAGAATGCTCTACCGGGGCCACGATATTCACGACCTGGCCGCCCACTCCAATTTCGAGGAAACCGCCTACCTGCTGTGGCACGGCGACCTGCCCGGACCGGTCCAACTCGCGGAACTCAACGAGCAACTCCTCGCCGGCAGGACGCTGCGAAACGAAGTCCTGGATCTGCTGCGGGCACTCCCGCGCCGCACGGCGCCCATGGATGTGCTCCGTTCGGCCGTGTCGTTCCTGTCCGCCTACGACCCGGATGCGGCGAACCACACCCGGGAAGCGAACCTGCGCAAAGCCGTCCGGCTGACCGCCCAGTTCGCGTCCGTAACCGCCGCCTGGCACCGTCTCTCGAACTGCGACGACCCCATCGCGCCGAATCCGGACCTGGGCCACGCCGCGAATTTCCTGTACATGCTGAACGGCGCGGTACCGGACGCCGAGCACGCGAAGGCCTTCGACATCGCCCTGATCCTGCACGCCGACCACGAACTGAACGCGTCCACCTTCGCCGCACGGGTCACCGCGGCCACGCTCTCGGACATGCACTCGGCGGTCACGTCGGCCGTCGGCACGCTCAAGGGACCGCTGCACGGCGGCGCCAACAAGGACGTCATGGACATGCTCAACGAGATCGGGGAGATCTCCCTGGCCGGGGACTACGTCAGGGAGAAATTGGCCGCCAGGGAGAAAATCCCCGGATTCGGCCACCGCGTCTACAAGACGGAAGACCCCCGGGCAACGCACCTGCGCCGCCTCTCGGAGGAACTGGGCAGGAAGGCGGGCGATCTGAAGTGGTATGAAATGTCCCGCGTGATCGAGCAAGCCATGATGGACCTGAAGGGTATCGCCTGCAACGTGGATTTCTATTCCGGATCGGTCTATGCCAGCATGGGGATTCCGGCGGGGTTGTTCACGCCCGTTTTCGCCTGCAGCCGGATCACCGGATGGACCGCCCATCTCCTCGAACAGTACGCCGACAACCGGATCATCCGCCCGTTGGGCGAATATACCGGGCCGACCGAAGCGCGGTACATACCCATGGACGCCCGCCCCGTCTGACTGCGGAACGCCCGCCTGACCACGGGCACCAGCCGCCTGACCACGGTACGCCCCGCGCAGGCGGTGAAGTCGAACGGACACCAGTGAATGTCTAGACCGGATCGGGGACAAGTATCATGATACAGGCCTTCCGTGCGTTGGTCTTCGCGGCATCGGTCAGTTTGGTCACGCTGCCTGCGTCCGGCCAGTTCAATTTCAACCTGGGCGGCGAAGTGGCCCGCCCCGCCGCGGGTCTTGCCGATCTGGTCGAAGAGGACTACGGTTACGGCGCCCATGCCGCCCTGACATACTGGTTCAGCTATCGCGTCCAGCTGGTCTGCTCGGGCGGCTACGTCACCTACGGCAGCGAGAAGATCAAGTCCCGTACCGAAGTGGAGGACCTTGTCGACCAGGGTCTCGACGCCATCGTCGACCGGATCGAGGGCAACTACTCCAGCATTCCGGTGACCGCCGGCCTGCGATTCTACCCGTTGGAACGTTTATTTGTGCAGGGCGCTGCAGGTGTGGTGTACAAGAGAACGCGGCAGATGGGTAACGCAAACGCAAATACGAAAGAGGGCTTCGTCACGGAAAGAGACCTGGTCGTGTCCCCCGGAATCGGAATGTTGCTCGGCCGTTTCAGCCTCCAGGCGCAGTACAATGTGTCCAGCGACGACTGGAAGTGGATGAGCCTGGGCGTGTCTATGATCTTCGGGAAGCTGTAGGTTGTCATTTAAATTTAGCGTGACAATAAGGTCTTTACGTCATGCCTGATTTCTCTTACATCGGCCTTCAATTCGGCAAAGGTTGCCATCGTAGTTTCTCGTAACGTTTCGATCTCTCTTACCAGGTTGTTCGTGGCCGTATCCAATTCACGTTTTTCGACCATCTTGCCCCTGAGGAAGAATATCCAACTGAATATCCAACCTAACACCGCTACCAAAATCACGGCCGCCGGCATCAAATAATCGACCATTGTCATATCCAATCCTCCTTACCTGAAGTTTAGGTCGTGCGCTTATGCTGATTTATCGATTAGTCGCGTTCCAAATTTGTATTCTCGACGTTTTTTGAACTGCGATGGATTTTACCATGCACCATGCAGTCAAGGCAGGTACCCGCCGCGGTATTTGTCGATCAGGCTCCAGAGGATGGCCGCGGTCTCCACATCAGGCACGCCGCCATAGTCCGAGGGGCGGAAATGCAATTGAAACGCGCGTACGGCGAAGCGCGTCTGGTGGTCTAGTTCGCCGGTTGGTTCGACCAGGTATCCGAGCCTGAGCAACGCGGTCTGCACTCTTTCGACCGCAGGTAGCTGGTCCTCGAATTGCGCCATGTAACGCAACCTGGTTTCCTCGTCATACCAGGCGCCTATGCCTTCGTCGTACAGCCGTCGCCAGGGGAAGAGGGGGCCCGGATCCGACCGGCGCCTGTGTGGGACCGCTATATCGGAGTGAGCGACGAAATCGAGCGGCCCAATGCGGGGGTGCCGTTGCTGAATGTCCCGAAGCAATTCGATCAACATCTCGATCTGCGCTTCACTGAAAGGCGGGAAATCACAGACGAGCGCGTCCGGACCGATATCCTCGACAGCTGACGTATCCGACACGCAACTGAACTCGTTTACGATCTCGATTCCGATGGATCGGGCGTTAAGCCCCGTATCCCCGGCCCAGTAGCTGACACCGGCGTGCCATGCCCTTCGGCTTTCCTTCACGAATTGATGCAGACGCAACCGGCGGTGACCGTAGGTAGGGTCGTTTTCATCGGGAATCAGGTAGTGTGCGCTGACCGGACGCCCGGTCCGGGTGGTGAGCAATCTTACCGATTCCGCGAAATTCGCCGAGGTGGCGTGAATCACCACGTAATCGACCCGGCTGTTCTGGTTCGTCGATTCCACAAAGATGACGTTCGAACAACCGGGGATACATATCGAGAGCATCCAAATCATACAAAACCGCGCAACACAGGTTATCTTCATGTCAGGTTCCGTTTGCAATAGAGGCAGCGGCGCTTTGTTTGTGAATGAAACATCGAATGCGAGTTAGCACATTGAAGGGCCTTGTTGCCGCGAAACATGCCCGGTGCGGATTTACAATGTAATGGATCCGTTGTAGAATCCAATCATGAAGCGGGTTCGGTTTATCTTAACACGAATCAATACGAGTATTTGAATGCGAACCGGTCCAATGGACTTGGTCGTCAAACGCCCCACGCCGGAGTACTGAATGAGCGCGTTCAGGGAAGCGAGAGACCGCGGCGGTCGCTACCTGCTTGGCCAGTTGCACGCGGACAGCGGTTTCGGCAACCCCGGTCTCGGCGTCACCGAATACTACAAGGTACCTGCCGCGTTACTCGTGTGCGGCCTGTCTCACGCGGCTAGCCGCCTGCTCAGGTGGATCAGGCTCAACGGGTTCCTCCCCGACGGCGACTTCGGTCCACGTTCCGCCAACGAACTCGACAGCTACTACTACACCTACCACAACGCCTGGGTCATCAAGGCGGCCCATCGCATGGGCGCCTTCGACCTGGCCCGGCGCGGCATGGACTTTCTCCTCGGGTTCCGCGACCCCGCCAGCGGCGGCTTCTACTCCCATCCGACGGCGCGGGGCAGCGGCACCGAACAGGATCTGTGGGTCGTGAGCGGCTGCGGTTGGTGCGCCGTATACACCGGCAGGCTGGACGTGGCCAGGGGCGTGGGCGCCTGGATGCGGCGCATGATGGAGGAACAGCCCGATTACCCGAAGGCGTTGTGGACGGTCTACAGCCGCGAACGCGGGCTGATCACCGAGGTGATGGACGGCGACGACTTCAGGTACGTGCTGACCCGGGACCAGTCGCGGGACCAGTCCTTCTACCATCCCGGCATCGCGGCGGGTTTCCTTTGCCGGCTGTACATGGCCACGGGCGAGGAGGAATGGCTGGACCTGGCGAAAACGTACATGCGATTCTGCGAGCACGTGGGGGACTACCACTTCAGACTGCTGCGTGCCGGCAAGGTCGGTTGGGCCGGCGCGATGCTCTACACGCTTACCGGGGAAGCGAAGTACCGCGACATGGCGGTCAGGGTCGGCAACAACCTGGTCGAAACCCAGCTGGAGAACGGGGCATGGGCCTGGCCGGAGATGGGCATTCCGGGCCCCCACAACGATATCACGGCCGAGATGGTCGTGTGGCTCGACGAGATCCACCAGGCGGCCGGCGAAGACTAGGCCGCGTCTACCGGATGCTCCCGTGCGACCACCACCCGCGTGCTGAGGTCTTCCGCGGATAACCGGCGGGTCGTCCCTGCCCGAATCAGTGCGATATCCCCCGTTTCGAGCGAAACTTCTCGTCCGCCCAGCGACAGTTGCACGGCCCCGCTCAGCACCATCCAGTGCTCGTTCCGGTTCAGCACGGCGTCATGCTGGTTGTCTTCCTGGGCGTTCACCTCTTCATATCGCTGCAGCCGCCATTCGGAGATGGGGCATCGCGGCCCGGGATCCCGTATGGGGCCGGTATTGACACTACCCGGTACGACGAAACCGGGCACAGTGGGCTCGGGGGGGCCATACTCCTCCTCGGTGAGGTGCAGCGGCCTGCCTGCCCGCTCCAGGCGCGTTACGATGGCGTTGTTCTCGTAGGACGTGAACATCTGGAACTGGTGCACGCAGCCCATGGGCGTATAGACCAGAGTATTGGGCGTGATCTCGTGCCTTACGCCGTCCAGCCTGACCTCTCCGAGGCCCGTGGTGAACAGCCAAAGCTCGTCGTTGTCGTGGTAATGGGGTTCGACACCGGTCCCGATGCCGCCGTCCGGATAGTGCCGGTAGCAGTTGAGGGCGGTCCAATCCGGGAATACGTCCTGCTCCCAGTAGGTCCGGTTCGAATTGAGCGAACGAATCGTGTACCGGGGGGTTTCAATGAACATGGTACCTCCACGATCGACGAAATGGCGGTGCCTCGTTTTCGCATGTAAATTACGCCCATGAGTATTTGGCAAATCAAGTACATCTTCACCGATTCCGCGAATAGCGCCCATTGAAGACCACTCGCCCAGACCGGTTCTGTCCGCGAATCGTGGCTCAGGCCATGCATCAACCCGCAAGAAGAAATCCCAGGCAGGCAACCCGGGAGCGCTAAAATGACCGACGACAACCGGATTGAACGGATGGAAACCCGTATACGGGAAGCCGGCGAGCTCGCTGCCTCCTATGCAAGCGACCCGCACCGGCCCGCCTACCATTTCACGCCGCCGGCGGCCTGGATGAACGACATCAACGGGGCCCTGTTCTGGAAGGGCCGCTATCACATCTTCTACCAGTACAATCCGCACGGCGCCTACTGGCATCTGATCCAGTGGGGCCATGCTTCCAGTACCGACCTGGTGCACTGGGTCCACCATCCCGTGGCGCTGAAACCGGATGCGGACGGACCGGACCGGAAAGGCTGTTTCAGCGGGGGCGCCCTGGTCAGCAAGGAAGGGGTTCCGGTACTGATCTACTACGGCAACCCCGACGGACTCTGTCTCGCCCGCAGCAGCGACGACCTGCTGATCGAATGGACGAAAGACCCGGGGAATCCGGTGATCCCCGAGCCGGAAGCGGAAAGCGACGATTTCGGCCGCTACACCATGCACGACCCCTGCGGGTGGCTGGCGAACGGCCAGTATTACGCCGCCGTCAACAACCGGGACCCTCAAGGCCGGGGGGACGCCGCGTTCCTGTTCAAATCGGAGGACCTGCGCACCTGGGCGTACGTCGACGTGTTCTACCAGTCGAGGCGGGCATGGACCGAAGGCGGCGAAGACTGCGCCGTGCCCGATTTCTTCCCCTTCGGCGACCGGCACATGCTGCTCTTCTGCAGCCATCTGCAGGGAAGCCAGTACTACATCGGTGAGGTGCGGGATGAACGGTTTATTCCCGAGATGCACGGGCGCATGAGCTGGGAAGGAGGACATCTCGGCGGTCCGAGGACGCTGCTGGATCCCAATGGACGGCGCGTATTCTTCGACTGGATCCGCGAACTGCGCGGAAACGATCGCGAGCGCGAATCCGGGTGGTCGGGCGCGATGACCGTTCCCCGCCTGTTGTCGCCGGGGCCCGGCGGTCACCTGCAGATCGATCCCGTGCCGGAGCTTGAAGCGCTGCGGCTGGATGCACGCCGCCATGGGTCCATCGAAGTACCCGCCGATTCCGAAGTGGCCGTCGATGGAATCGGTGGGGACTGCCTGGAACTGGACATCGAGATCGATCCCCGGGAGGCGCGGGAGGTCGGCGTGAAAGTGCGGCGCTCCCAGGGGGGCGAGGAGGAAACCGCGGTTTCCTGCGACGTGGCGGCGGGCGTCCTGCGCGTCGATGTCAGCCGGTCTTCCCTCGACCGCGAAGTTCGTTACACGCGGTACCGAAGTCTGCAGCCGCACCTGTCCGAGCGCGAGCAGTACGTCACCGCGCAGGAGGGGCCGTTCAAACTGGCACCGGGCGAACCGCTGTTTCTGCGCATCTTCCTGGACCGATCGATCCTCGAGGTCTTCGCCAACCGCCGGCAATGCGTGACCCAGCGCATCTATCCGACGCGAACCGACAGCACGGGCATCAGTCTGTTCGCACGCGGAGGCGCGGCCCGGTTCAAATCGCTGATGGCCTGGAACCTGGCGCCGACGCGCTTGTGACGGATTCGCCGAAGAAGTCCTCGGGGCTCACCCCTTCCCC
>VXRC01000043.1 GCA_009838645.1 Gemmatimonadota bacterium
CTTCCATAGCGTCCACCAGTGAACTGCGTGGATACCAAGGATTGGGGAATTGACACTGAATGGGTCCGCCGTCCTCCGGATGCGTGCTCCAGAGTTCAAACTGTGCGTGGGCATTGCGCGAGATGATGCGTCCTTTTTCACCGAGAAATTCCAGCGTCCACCCAAAGGTTGAGGTGTCAGTCCGGCTGTTCATATATGTCCGTACACCGTTTTCGTAAACGATGTATCCAGATCCGGAAAGATCTCCTTCGGCGGCGGCTGCTTCATCGTTATCCATCACACCGAAAACCCACTTGGCGGGTGCGCCGGCAAAGAGGCGGAGGAGGGCAAAGGTATGGCTGTGCAGGTTTGACAGACTGGAGGTGCTATGACAAATCATCGATCGCAGTTCACCGATTGCTCCGTCCGCGATCGCCTGTCGTGCGTTGGTATACCAGTTGTACCAGTTGAGGTGACAGGCAATTGCCAGGATCGTGCCGTGCTTCTGACACGCTTCAATCATTGCATCTGCTTCGGCAAGGCTAGGACACATTGGCTTGGTGGCATAGATTGCTTTGACGCCGAGCTCTGCCAAGCCGATGGTAACCTCGGCCCGTTCCGCGGGGCGGGTTGTCACAGAAACAATATCAGGTTGCTCTTTTTCGACCATCTCCCGATAGTCGGTGTAAAGGGCTTCGACCCCCCAACGCCGCTTGAAATCATTGAGTTGTGATTGATCGACATCCGCAGCAGCAATCAGATCGACGTTTCTTGCTTCAAGCATCCCCGGCGCATGAGCAAAAGGCCAAGGATAGTGTGGGTTACCGATTACTTCATCGTCGATGGTACTGCCCATCCTGCCACACCCAACAACGGCGCCGCGGTAGATACGTTTGGGTTCACTTTCGTTGATAACTCGAAATGCTTCTCCTATAGGTTGAGCCATGCGATTTTTCCCTTCCTGATCTGAATTGGTTAGCGTTTATGTTTGATGTGCCCTACCCACTGCTTAGGCTTCGATCGGCTAGGGGCAGTTCAAGTTTCTCACCACCCCGCAGGTGCGATTCCCGCATCGCGATACCGATTTCAAGGGCTTCACGCCCGTATTCCCCGGGACACAGCGTCTCCGTGCCTTCATCGAGATTTTTGACAAGTGCCTCAATAGCGGCTTGCTGAGAACTTATGGAGCGCTTCGGGTTGGGAAACTGTCGGCGAATGGCTTCTCCGGTTACCGGGTGCCGGCTCCACATCTCGATGTCAGCGTGCTCGTTGCGGGAGGAGAGCCAACCGTCGCTCCCTATGAAATCGAATTGATGCCAGCCACCGGTAGTGATGAACCCCTGGAGGCCATTCTCGTAGAGAATCATGCCACTCCGCCTTATCCCCTTGTCACTGTTGATGTGTCCGACGACCCATTTGGCTGGCGCACCGGCAAACAGGCGAAACAGGGAAAGTGTGTGTCCTCCGTGGGTGTAGCTACAGAGCATTGATGAAAACTTGCCAATCTCTCCCGCCCGAATGGCTTTCAAACAAGCTAAAAACCAAGGGCTCCAGTTCTGATGACAGGCAATCACTAGGAGGACGCCATGCTTCCGACACGCCTCGATCATTGCATCAGCTTCGGCGAGACTCGGGGCTATAGGCTTGGTCGCATAGATAGCCTTCACCCCACCCGCTTCTGCTATTCCGATAACAACCTCCGCTCGTTCCGCAGGTCTGGTGGTCACACTCACAATGTCGGGTTTCTCATTGGCAAGCATTTGCCGGTAGTCAGTGTAGAGGGCGTTGACGCCCCAACGGCGTTTAAAATCCTCCAACTGGTCTGGTAATAGGTCCGCGCCTGCGACCAATTCCACGCCCTTTGCTTCAACGTAGGCGGGCGCATGTGCCCATGGATAAAAAAAATGAGGTCGATTTACCTCTTCGTCGTCGATAGTGCTCCCAATCCGTCCACAACCGATAACGGCTGCTCGATAGACTGCCATATCAATCACCTCCTCAAAGCGTTCCGGGGAACGCCTTACTGCAACGTGTACTACCCACTGCTTAGGCTTCGATCGGCTAGGGGCAGTTCAAGTTTCTCACCACCCCGCAGGTGCGATTCCCGCATCGCGATACCGATTTCAAGGGCTTCACGTCCGTATTCCCCGGGACACAGCGTCTCTGTGTCCTCATCGAGATCTTTGATGAGTGCTTCAATAGCGGCTTGCTGAGAACTGACAAATCGCTTCGGATTGGGGAATTGGCGACGAACGGGTTCTCCGGTCTGAGTACTTATAGAGCGATCCGAGTAACGGGTCCACATCTCAAAGTCGGCGTGCTCATTACGAGAGGAGAGCCAACCGTCGCTGCCGATGAAATCGAATTGATGCCAGCCGCCGGTGGTGATGAACCCCCGGATATCGTTCTCGTAGAGAATCATGCCGCTCCGTCGGTTATCACTGTCGATATGTCCAACGACCCATTTGGCGGGTGCACCGGCAAACAGGCGGAACAGAGAAAGTGTATGTCCTCCGTGCATGTAGCTACAGAGCATTGATGTC
>VXRC01000044.1 GCA_009838645.1 Gemmatimonadota bacterium
GTATTATTGGTTATGCTCCGGTTTCCTTATCCGGTGTGATTTTTCCATCACAAATTCGCCCTGCCGATTGCACGAAATGCCTGATATTGCTTGACAGAAGCACTGTTTGTTGCGTAGAATTGTGTATCGCGTTGATAGCGGGGCGTTCCCTGTTTCCTCGTATGAGCCGGTGATTTAACGAAGGTGAGAGATCGTGCAGATCAACAACCTGAGAGAGCTTTCCGATCGCTACGTGTCCGTGGTGAGAAACCTGTGCCGTTTGACGTATATCGCAAGACTGGATGAGTGGCAGGGGCTGGACATGACCGTGCCCCAGGTCAAGACACTGATCCTGCTCGAGCACGCGGGTCCGCTCAGGATGGGCCAGTTGGCCGGCTCCCTGGGCAGCGGCCTTTCCACGACCACGACCATCGTGGACCGCCTGGTGAAAAAGCAGTTGGTTCAGCGGGATTCGGACCCGAACGACCGGAGAGTCGTAAAGTGTGAACTAACCAAGAACGGCCGGGTGGCGACCGATATGTTCTGGGAGCACATCAGGACCAGGGCCATGAAGGTTTCCGACCAGTGGGACCTGGAACAGTTCGAAAAGGTGGTCCAGTCGCTCGAACTGATCTGGTGTACGGAAGAAGAGCTTCGAACGAACGACGACGCCGCATCGACTGCCGCCGCTTCCGGTTGATGGTTCGGCGCCAGTTCCGTCGCGTAATTACAGATTCCAGCTCTTTTCTTCATATTGCCTCGGATCTACCCTTCCTTTAGCCTGCATCAACCTCGTGATTAGTCTACCTTCAGTCCTGAGTCCACCTGGCAATTAGCCTGCATAATGGATCCTGAGTCCACCCACCGATCAGGCTGCTTCTTCATTGCTGCGTCATCCAGGCGATTGAGATGTATTTGCCCCATGTATAGCCCACGAATTGCCCCTACCTTAGCCCACGATTAGCTGCGACTAGCCTGCGTTTAGCCTGACCGCTCCGCCGGCCCCCGATTCGAACCGGACCAATGCCGGCCTCTGCGCTGGTTGTTTTGGTGCGAACTCGCGGACCTTTCCCAAGTAGCAGCCGTGCGACCGGCCGTGCGATCGCTCGAGCACGCAGGAGTCCATCCGCGGGGTAGCCTGCACGCCGATCCTTGCGGAAAAACAACTACGAGATCGCAGCTCGCGTTGCCGACTAATGGATTTAGAAGGGAGGAATCATGGCCAGGCGACGGTCCTTGAGATCCATTCCCATTACGGTATTTCACTCATTCCAATGAGGTGTCGACATGAGATTCAGGTTAACGGTAAAATGTGAACCCGACGGGGATGGGTTCCACATTCGATGTCCCGCGTTTCCTGATATACTCATACGGAGCAAGACCATCGAAGAAGGAATTGAACAGGTCCCGGATGCTATTCTGCTTGCTATGGACCATCTGTTCATGGAGGGCGTAACCCCTCCTTTCGGTGAGCACTTCGGTATAGAAGGCGACCTGGATGGTACGCCGCCCAATATACTTCCCTATGAATCGGAAGCGTTGAACTAAGCGGTTATCTCGCGGTCAGCCTTACACCGACCCAAGTACGTTCTTACACCATGGACCGTCGTCTATATACAGCCTTCGCGAAAGCCGATCATAGTCGCGAACTAACCGTGATCGCCTTTGCCTGTTGGCGGTTTCTTATATAAAACACGAAATAACACATTATATATTTCAATATTTACGTTTATACCATATAATGAATTATTTTTAATGTGTATGCAACGGCAAATCACTATATTGGAAAGACCGGATGACTGTCGATTCCTCAAGGCGTGCGTCAAGGTGTGCGTCAAGGCGTGCGTCGGATTTATGAAAACCGGGTAACGTCGGTGCGCTGGGATCATACGGCGGGTTCCATCACAGTAAGCATCGCATGGAGAACGGTAGATGAGTAGGGATCTCGAGCTTCCGGACACGGAATTGACCATTCTGGAGAGCATCCGGAATATGCCGCGGACCTGGTTCATTATCTGGCTTATTCTGACTCTCCTCAGCACCGTTGACTTGAATGTTTTGTGCGTCGAAATCCTGACCAGTGGATGACCGCCCGTGACCAGAAGGATAAACCGCAAGACTAAGGTAAATACATGAGCGAGAACAAAGACATGACATCGCGTGGCAAGCAGGGGAATTCCACCACGGAAATCAAGCGGTCCATCGATCGCATCGAAGGAGATCTGTACCACGGCGCCGAAAGCATATGGGTTCGGCTGGGGAAGGTCGAGGAGAAACTGGACCACGTCGCCACGAAGTCGTTTATCCTTACCGTGGTGCTGTCCGGTGTGGTTGTATTCAGCGCCATCGTATTCGCAATTCTGTGGTTTCTTGAAATGGTATCTTGAAAGTTAATCGGCCAAGTATGCCTCGCACGATCTTCGACGATTTGCCCCGCTTGCACCTGCCGAACTGTAATACCCATTGCATAGTCGGGAAGATCGACACGCAACAAAAAACCCCGAAATGCCCTCGTTCAAAGGCGCTTCGGGGATAGTGCCGGTACTGCCGGCGATCAACTGAGACTCAAGCTGTATAGCGGTACGGGGAATCGAACCCCGGTTTGATGGCTGAGAACCACCCGTCCTAACCACTAGACGATACCGCCACTTTACTTCAGTAAAATATACGCATTTCACCCCGCTGTCGTCAAGCCTTCGTACCGCGATGCAGCCGCGGTACCAATAGGTCGACGCCGCCGCCCACATCCTTCCTTTCCGGCGGGAACGCGCACTGGGGGGCAGGGATTCGAACCCCGATTCCATGGTCCAGAGCCATGTGTCCTACCCTTGAACGACCCCCCAATCGGACCGGCGGCCGACCGGGTGATTTCCCCGACTTCCGCCGCGTTTAAGATAGGTAATTCACCTCGAAAATCAAGGAAAATCAGGGTCAGACGCGCTCGTAGGGATCGAAGAGGCGCTCGTATTCCCGCAGGGCGTAACGGTCCGTCATCCCCGCGATGTAGTCGCAGACCCTGCGCTCGAGTGGCTCGTCCCCGCCGTGTGGAACGCCGGTCGGGGGAAGCTGACGCTCGTCGGCGGTGTATTCGTTGAAGAGGCTTTCGATGAACCGGGTCGCCTTGCGGGACATGCGGATCAACCGGTAGTTCCTGTAGAAATTCTCCATCAGGAATGCGCGGAGCTGCATGTTCTTCCCGGACATGGACGGGCTGTAGTTCACCACGGGGACGTCGAGCGTGCGCACTTCGTCCGGCGACTTCACTCCGTGGCGTTCCAGGTTCTCGTGGGTCGTGCGGACCACGTCCATGATCATCTGGTTGATCAGCGCGCGGATGATCCGGTACCGCTTGCGCGTGGGGTCGAGGTCCCGGACTTTCTCCACCTCATCGCGGATTGCCCCGTCCCAGATCTCCAGGTCAGTGAGCTGGTCCAGGCTGAGGATGCCCGCGCTCACGCCGTCGTCCAGGTCGTGCGAGTTGTAGGCGATCTCGTCGGCGACGTTGGCGATCTGGGCTTCCACCGAGGCGAACTTCCCGGGCTGGAAGTCCTCCTCGTCGAAGCCGTGCGGGGCGTTGTGCTTCGCGATGCCCTCGCGCGTCTCCCAGGTCAGGTTGAGGCCCTGGAATAACGGATAGCGCCATTCGAGCAGATCGATGATGCGCAGGCTCTGCCGGTTGTGCTGGAACCCTCCGCAATGCTTCATCAGGCCGTCGAGGGCATCCTCGCCGCAGTGGCCGAAGGGGGGATGGCCCAGGTCGTGGGCAAGGGCGATGGCGGCCGCCAGGTCCTGGTTGGCGCCGAGGTTCCGCGCGATCGTTTCGGAAACGCCCGCCGTCTCCATGGTGTGGGTAAGGCGAGTCCGGTAGTGATCGCCCTCGTGGTACACGAAGACCTGGGTCTTGTATTCGAGCCGGCGGAAGGACTTGGAATGCACGATCCGGTCGCGGTCCCGCTGGAAGGGCGTCCGCCACGGCGCCTCCTCTTCGGGATGCCTGCGGCCCCGGCTCGCGCTGCTCTTCACGGCGTAAGGCGCGAGGGTGCGTTCCTCCATTTCTTCCAGCCGGGTTCTGTCGACGATCATCCGGTGTCCTCCGGAGTAGTTTCATCAGGGGCGCGGCGGCATCATGGCGCGGTATCCGGGCGCGGCGGCATCATGCCGGTCACGTGCCGGCCCGAGGCGCGGCAACCGGAGCCCTCGGCATCCGGTGCGCGGCGGTCACGTGCCTGCGATCAGGGGGCCGCCCGGGTCGATATCCTGGATCATGGTGGCGTTGAAGGCCTCCAGGGACAGGTGGCTCCGTAAATCTATGTAGTCGGGATTGTCCCACAGGTTCTCGAATTCCCAGGGGTCTCTGGCCAGGTCGTAGAGCTCGCCCTTGCCGTGGGTATGGTACAGCACCAGCTTGTACCTGTCGTTCCGGTACATGGTGGCATAGTCATGGGTATCGTTGGAGACGGCGTCGAAATACTCGCTGCGGACGAAGGACCGGTTGTATCCCGGGTCTGCCGTGCCATTCAGGATGGGCATCAGGCTGCGGCCCTGGAAATCCTCGGGTGCATGTACGTCGGCGATATCCAGCATGGTCGCCGACATGTCGATCAGTTCGACCAGCGCGTCGCTCCGGAGATCGGACTTCATGTGGCCGGGGTGGGAGAAGATCAGGGGTACGCGCACCAGGCCTTCATAGAACCGGCAGCCCTTCCACAGGAGCCCGTGGTCGCCCAGGCATTCGCCGTGGTCGCTGGTGAAGATGATCACGGTATTCTCCCGCTGCCCGGTGCGTTCGAGCTCGCCCAGGAAACGGGCGAACTGGTCGTCGATCTGCTTGATCATGGCGTAGTAGAGGGCCTGCTGCTTCCTGCCGTCGAAGGTCTCCGGGTGCCGGGCCTCCGACTGGAAGAACACGTCCCTGAGTTCATCCTGCTGGGCCAGGTCGCTCAGGCGGAAGTGAGGACCGGGCATATCGGCTGGATCGAACAGGTCGGCGTAGACGCGGGGCGGGATAAACGGCGGGTGGGGATCATAGGGGTTGAGCGTCAGCATCCAGGGCTCGTCGGGCGCCCGGCGCTCGGTGATGAACTCCAGGGCGCACTCGGTGACCCAGGTCGTCTGGTGGAGCTCGGGCGGCACGCGGTCCTCGCTCACTCGCAGGGCGTCGAGATCGCCGCCACGCTCGCGCACCCAGTCGGCGTAGTCATGCCCTACCGGCCAGTCGTCCCGCGGCGCGTGGCTGAAGCGCCAGTACCGGTAGCCATCATCCATGCGGGGTTCCGTGCGCTTCCCCGCGCTCTGAAGGTGGAACTTGCCCACCAGGCCGCAGTCGTACCCGCTGTCTGCCAGCAGTTTGGAGATCAGGGGAGGCGGATTCTCGAAGACGCCGTTGCCGTTTCGGGTGTTATGAATCCGCCCGGGATACATGCCCGTCATGAAGCTCGACCGGCTGGGCGTGCAGATCGGGCTCTGGCAGTAGGCGTGCGTAAAGGCGACGCCTCCCCGCACCAGCCCGTCCAGCGTCGGCGTGCTTACGTAGGGATTGCCGAGCGCGCCGATGGTGTCGAATCGCTGCTGATCCGTGCAGTACCAGAGAATGTTGGGGCGTAAAGGCATGTTGCTGTGCACGCGCCGCCCTCAGACCTTACGGAGCAGGCTGCGTGGTGGCGTCTTCCTCTCCGCCCATGGACGCATCCGAGTCACCGTCTTCCGCGCCCTCGTCGTCCATGCCGCCTTCACCTTCATCCATTTCGCCTTCGCCCATCTCGCCTTCGTCCATCTCGGGCGCATCGGCGGCCATGACGTGGAGCATGTCGCCCACCGCGGCGCCGATGTCGGTCGCGGCGTTGCCGCCGTTAATGGCGATCTGGAGTGTACCGGACTCCTCGTCCATCCGGGCAAGCCAGGCGCCTTCGGCCACGTCACCGTAATCGGTGACCATGGGCATGACGAGGGTCTGTTCGTTATGGGTCACCGAAATCCAGCCGTCCGCGGCGAAACCGGCTTCCATCAACTGATCGCTCGTGGCGTTCGTGTTGATGTTGGCGAATTCCTCGCTGATGCTGGTGACCTCGACGTTGATCATGGCAACGTCCATGGCCATTTCTTCGGTCGCCGCCTCTTCCATGGCCATTTCTTCGGTCGCCGCCTCTTCCATGGCCGCCTCTTCCATGGCCGCATCTTCGGTCCCGCCGCAGCCGTAGAGGCCGAACGCGCCGACCATACAGGCCAAGAGGTATGATGTAAACCGCTTCATGGTCGTGTTCCTTTCACGTGGAAATCCCATCGTGGTGGAATGAAAAAAGTAACGCTGAGTAATGTAGAGGATGATCCGTATTGCGCTGACTTCTTGGTCGTCGGCCATACGTACTATATTTATAGGGTATCAAACTCAAATTCGCAACTATAAATCGCCTGAGTCGCGCCCGGGACCGGCGGCCGGGGATCCGGCGGCTTCGGGTCCGGTAACTGCAGGTCAGGCGCCAGGTCCGGCGGCACCAGGTTCGGCGGTGGCGGCGAGTTCCGCCCACTGCCTGCGTCCCACCTCCTTGATCCGGCCGTCGTCCCACTTGCCCAGGGGACGGTAGGACGGGTGCCCGGGACGGTCCTGGCAGGGGTTGTGCCGGGTGTTGTAACAGCAGATGAGACTCCACCTCGGGTCGTCGCTCCCGTTCGGGTCCGAACGGTGCAGCACGTTCGCGTGGAAGAACAGCGCGGTGCCGGGCGACATTTCGCAGTACACGTGGTCCAGGTGTTCCAGCGCGAGTTCCACCCGCTTCGGGGCGGCTCCCACCTGGGTGCCGTACCGGCCGTGTTCGATCCGGCCCAGACGGTGCGAACCCCGGATGACCTGGAGGCAGCCGTTGCCCCGGTGGGCCCGGTCCACCGCGATGTAGCAACTGGCCATGTCGGGATACAGCGCCTGGTTGTGGTACCAGTACCCGTAGTCCTGGTGCCACTCCCACGCGCCGCCGACGCGGGGTTCCTTGACCATCATCTTGTAGTGGTACAGGTAGACCTCGTCGCCCATGAGCCGCTCCAGCGTATCGACCATGCGATGGCCGCGGCAGATGGCGTTGTAGATGTCCTCCCGGTCCGTGTCCGAGGTCAGCCACAGCTTGCTTTCGCGGCCTTCGGTATCCTCGGCGGCGCGGACGAGCAGGGCCTTCTCCCCGTCAAGACGGCCCACGTTGAGGAGGAGTTCCATTTCCTCCTCGTCGTAGAGCCCCTCCACCATCAGGTAACCGTCTTCCCGGAACCTGTTCTCGTGTTCTTCAGTGAGCCGGAACATGAATTGCTCCAGGAAGGATGGGCGGCGCTTGCAGGGCAGCGCGGCGGATGTCCCGGCGCGCGGGCGACACACGGGCAGCGCGCCCTTACACTCCGATACGATCGCGATGGCGCCGTTCGACGTGGTGCGCGACCGAGCGGCACACCCGGGAGATGCCTTCGCCGATGAGCGACTGGTCGAGGAAGCTGTAGCACAGGCGGAACTGGTTCGCGCCGCGGCCGTCGGTATAGAACGAGGGGCCGGCCACGTAGGCCACCTTCTCATGCTCGACGGCCCAGGCCAGCATCGCCGTGGAGTCGATCCCTTCGGGTGCGGTCAACCACACGTAGAATCCGCCGGCCGGCCGGGTCCAGGTCAGGCCGGGCGGGGCGTGCTCCGCCAGCGCGTCCAGCGTGACGTCACGCTTGGCCTGGTAAAGTGCCCTGGACAGCACGATCTGGGAGTCCATCAGTCCCTGGCGGCCATATTCATAGACAATACGCTGGCCGAGGGTGCTGGAACACTGGTCGCTGCCCAGCTTCGCCTGGCACAACTGGGCGATGACGGGCGGCGGCGCGGCGATCCAGCCGAGGCGGATGCCCGGCCCGAAGATCTTGGAGAAGGTGCTGACGAACAGCACGCCATCGGGATTCAGCGCCTTGAGCGAAGGCGGGGGCGCGTGTTCGAAGTACAGTTCCGCGTAGGCGTGGTCCTCCAGGATGGGAATGTTGTACCGGTCGGCCAGTTCGACCAGCCTGCGCCGCCGTTCCAGAGGCATGGTCACGCCGCCCGGGTTCTGAAACGTCGGCATGGTGTAAATCAGCTTGGCCCGCTTGCCCCGGCGTTCCAGCTCACTCAACTGCGCTTCCAGGAGGTCCACGCGCATGCCCTCGTCATCGATATCCACCGCGACGAAATCCACGTCGTAGCACCGGAAGACCGAGAACGCAGTCAGGTAGGTGGGAGCTTCCACGATGATGACGTCGCCGGGGTTGAGCAGCATCTTGGCGATGAGGTCCATGGCCTCGATGCCGCCCGTGGTGACGATGATGTCGTCCACGGTGGCGGTCACGCCCTCGACGGGCCCCATGCGGCCGGCGATCCACTCTCTCAGGGCCGTGTAACCCGCTGTGGGACTGTATTGCAGCGACATGCTGCCGTGGTTTTCGAAGACCTGGACGGCGACTTCCTTCATCGCCTCCATGGGAAACGTGGCGTCGTCCGGCAGGCCGCCGGCAAAGGAAAGCACGTCCGGCCGTTCCGCCAGCTTGAGCAGCTCAATGACTGCCGTATCGCCAATGAGTTCCATGCGGTCCGCGTATACATCCCGCCATTCCATCAAAAACCCCCTGCATAGACCCTCTGTTTACTTAAAATCGTGATCGAACTGAACCGCGCGTGTTGCCCGTCGGGTACCGCCGCGCGCGTTCATTGGATTGTACGGTCCGGGCCGTGGAAAGACAAGGCCAATTTTCCTTGACACGAACGGGGGGACAAGTCTTATCATGGCCTTCCAATGGTGGTCAATGTTGATCATCGTGTCATGATATCCATAGTATACACGGCGTCATGGTGTGCATCGTGTATACGGTGTATACGGTGTATACAGTGTACATCGTGTTCCAACACGCCCATCTACCGCTCCGCGAGGTATATACATGGCCGAGGACAGCCAGGTCGTAGCCAGTTTCCAGAAGAACAGCCAGGAAGAGTTCCGCTTCACCATCACGTCCTTCCGCGGCAACGAGTACGCCGATATCCGGATCTACTACGAGAACGACGGCGATTTCCTGCCCAGCAGGAAAGGCATCACCGTCTCCCCGGAGGCGTGGAAATCCTTCCGGTCCTGTCTGGACGAGCTGGAGTCGGAACTCAAGGAGCGCAACCTGCTCCAGGACGAAGAAGGAGAAGGCTGATCGGCGGCCGCCGGTCCGGCCCCACCGATCACTCCCGGCGCTAAGACTAGCCCACCCGGTGCCCTTCCCCGGCGAGAAAGCACTCCGGGTCGTGGCGGATGGGAAGATAACCCGTGCTCATGAGGAATTCGCCGACGATCTCGGGCCCCATGAAGCGGAAGGTCTTCCTGAATATCGCCACCCATTCGTCCAGCGAAGCGCAGTTCTGGCCGTTCAGCCAGGCCGCGAAGGAACCGTGTTCCGCGCGGATCTCCCGGATCACCCGCGCGTTGTGGATGGCCGCGTCGATCTTGAGCCGGTTCCGGATGATGCCGGCGTCCTCAAGCAGGCGCGACCGGTCCTCGTCGCCATAGGCCGCCACGCGGTCCACGTCGAACCCCTCGAAGGCCTCCCTCAGCGCCTTTCGCTTCTTCAGTACCGTCAGCCAGCTCAGCCCCGCCTGATTGATTTCCAGCACGAGCCGCTCGAAGAAATCGTCGTCCCGGGACAGGGGAAAACCGTACTCGTCGTCGTGGTAGGCGGCCAGTATCGGGTCTTTGAGCGTCCAGGCGCAACGCCGCCGTTCGTCGGCTTCTTCGACGAACTCGCCCGTCCTGACAGGGTGGACGTCAGCCCCCGTGATCCACGTCTCGGGCAGGTGGCGCACGCAGTTCATCAGGGCCAGATGCGTGTAGGTGGGCGTGATGATGAACCGGGTGACGGAGGTGTTAGCGAACCAGTCTATCCTGTCGTGTCCCATGCCCGGGGTGTCCAGGATCACGCCCACGAGGAACCGCATGAACGCCCCGTGGCTCACCAGGACGACACACTCCCCGGTGTGGCCGAACTCGTCGTGAATCCTCCGCGCGACGCGCTCCGCCCGGACCTGGGCCGCGTCGTAGTCCTCCCAGGGACGGCACTTCCACCAGCCTTCCTCGTCGAACTCGCCGCCGAGGCGGACGCCCGGGAACCCACGCTCGATCTCCGAGCGCTTCATGCCGGGCCTGCCTTCGTAGTCCGCGTTGCCCGCGCCGGCCTGGACGCCGCCCTGTTCGTGAATGTCGATCCACGCCTCCGCGGACCGACCCGTCTCGCGGATGTAGGGGGCGATGGTTTCCAGGGTGCGGAGGAACGGACTGACGAAAATGCGCGTGGGGCGAAGGTGGCGGATGCGGTTTACGAGGTATACGGCCTGCCGGTATCCGAGCGCGGACAGGGAGGGATCGTCGGTACGCTCTTCCTGCGGCCGGGCATTGTTTTCGGATTCCGCGTGGCGGATAATGTAGAGTTCCATGGGGACGGGCGGTCTTTCTCCCGGTTGGTGGCCGGTGATTGCGGTGGATGGGTCGGACGGTTCTTCTTCCGGCGTGCGGGCGGCGCAAACGCGCGCTTCGTCCAGACACGTTTTCGTCGTGGCGGACGCGCCGTCCACTTGAACCGACATGCCGTCTACTTGAACCGACACAAGGTACATTCCCGGCCCCGCCGCCGAAAGGAAAAGGTTTGACAGACAAAGCGGCACGAGTTAAGGTTTCCTCTCGTTTCCGAACGGTCCGTACCTCGACAGGAGCGCGCTTTGATGGACGGGTCCGATCAGCCCTATGTCGAATACCGCAAGGTCAGCAAGAGCTATGACGGAAAGACCACGGTGGTCGACGGCGTCGCCCTGAACATCCGAAAGGGAGAGTTTCTCACCCTACTGGGGCCCTCCGGTTCGGGCAAGACCACCTGTCTCATGATGCTGGCCGGCTTCGAGACGCCCACCTCCGGCGAAATCCTCGTGGGCGGCCGCTCCATCCACAACCTGCCGCCCCGCAAGCGCGGCATCGGCATGGTGTTCCAGAACTACGCCCTCTTCCCCCACATGTCGGTGGGGGCCAATCTCGCTTTTCCCCTCGAGGTCCGGGGCATGGACCGGGGCCTGTGCCGGGAACGGGTGGAACGGGCCCTGCAACTGGTGCAGCTGGAAGGTTTCGAGCACCGGCGTCCAGGCCAGATCTCCGGCGGGCAGCAGCAGCGCGTGGCCATCGCCCGGGCCCTGGTATTCGATCCCGAACTGGTCCTCATGGACGAACCTCTCGGGGCGCTGGACCGCCGGCTCCGCGAGGAAATGCAGTACGAGATCCGCCGCATCCACAAGAAATTGGGCGTCACGGTCGTGTACGTCACCCACGACCAGCAGGAAGCTATGGTCATGTCGGACCGCATCGCCGTGCTGCGAGACGGCAGGATCGAACAGTTGGCCGATCCCGAGACGCTCTACGAGGAACCGCGGCGTTCTTTCGTGGCCCGGTTCATCGGGGAGAACAACCGGCTGCACGGCAAGGTGATGGGCATAGAGGGCGATATCTGCGAAGTGTTCGTGGGCGGCGAGATCATCGAGGCGATCCGCATCGCGCCCTGCCAGGTGGGCGACGCCACGACGCTTTCCATTCGTCCCGAGCGTGTGGCCGTCTCGCCGAAATCCGGGCTCTACACCAACGAACTGGTGGCCCGGGTCGAGGACATTACTTTCCTGGGCGACTACCTGCGTCTGCGCGTCACGGTGTGCCGCACCTCCGATTTCATCATCAAGATCCCCAACACCGTCGGCCACGGCGCCCTGCTCACGGGCGACAAGATCCTTATCGGCTGGACGCCGACCGACTGCCGGGTGCTCGACCCGGAGACGGAAGGAGAGGAGGAATGAAGCGTAAGTCATCCAGGCGCCTGGTTCCCACGCGCCGCGTCGTGGACCGTGTCGTGGTCCCGGTCCTGGCCGCGCTGGTCCTTTTGATTTGCGGGCGCACCGCCGCGCAGGAACAGTCGATTACGCTGGTCAGCTGGGGCGGCGCGTACGCCCGCGCCTGCGAGAAAGGATTCATCGAACGATTCGAACGGGAGACCGGGATCGAAGTCCGGATGGAAGACTATAACGGCGGCCTGGCGCAGGTCCGCGCACAGGTCGACGTGGGCAACGTGTACTGGGACGTCGTCGACATGGAACTGCCGGATATGGTCCGGGGCTGCGACGAAGGCCTGCTCGTACCCATCGACGTAGACGACCTGGCTCCCGGCTCCGACGGGAGCCAGGCGGCGGACGATTTGCACGAAGACGCCATCACCGAATGCGGGCCGACCAACCTGTACTACTCGACGGTCGTCGTATACAACGACGCGCGGATCGGGGCGTCGAAGCCTACTTCAATCACCGATTTCTTCGACCTGGAGAAGTTCCCGGGAAGACGGGGCATGCGCCGCTCCCCGCTGGTGAATCTCGAGTTCGCCCTGATGGCCGACGGCGTCCCGCCGGACGAAGTCTATGCCACGCTGGACACCGAAGCGGGCGTTGGCCGGGCCTTCCGGAAACTGGACTCCATCAAAGACCGGATCGTCTGGTGGGAAGCCGGCGCCCAGCCGCCCCAGATGCTGGCCGACGGAGAAGTGGTGATGACCACGGCGTACAACGGACGCATCTTCAACGCGCAGGTCCTGGAGAGACAGCCCTTCGTCATCGTATGGGACGGCCAGGTACTGGACACGGGGGGTCTCGTAATCGTGGAGGGCACGCGGAACCTGGAGGCGGCGATGGAATTCGTCCGCTTCGCCAATACGGCGCGGTCCATGGCGGACGTCGGCCGGTACATCTCCTACAGTCCCACGCGCCGTTCCGCCATGGACCTGGTTTCAACCCATGCTGAAACCGGCGTCGCAATGAGTCCGCATATGCCGACCAGCCCCGATAACGCGCGCCGCGCCCTGCACAACGACTGGGAGTGGTGGAGCGACAACGGCGAAGAGATGAACGAGCGCTTCAGCACATGGCTGGCCAAGTGAACGAGCGCTACGGTCCCCGGCTGCGCGCCGCACTGCTGGTGCTGCCGCTTTTAATCTTCGTAGGGGTGACTTTTCTCGCGCCCCTGGCCAACATGCTGGTCCGAAGTGTCTACGATCCGGTGGTCGCCGACGCCCTCCCCGAGACCCTCGAGCGGCTGCGTGCCTGGGACGGCCAGGGCCTGCCGGGCGAAGCGGTCTATGAAGCGCTGGCCGGCGAACTGCTCGCGGCCCGCGAGGACCGCACGCTCGGCCAGGTGGCCACGCGGGTCAACCGGGTGCAGAGCGGAATGCGCAGCGCGTTCACGCGCACCGCCCGCAGGCTGCGAAACGTCGATGAAGGGCCGTGGTCCGAGGCCATGACCGGCATCCACGCGGCCTGGGGAGAGACCGGGACCTGGCGCGCGCTGCGCGAGGCCGGCGACCGGTATACATCGCGCCACTACCTGAACGCCCTCGATCTGCAGCGCGATCCCGGCGGTTCCATCGCCTTCCAGCCGGAGGACCGCCGGATCTACCTGTTCCTGCTCTGGCGCACCCTGCTCGTGAGCCTGGGCGTCACCGCCCTGTGCCTGCTCATCGGCTATCCTGTCGCGCGCCTGATTGCCCACGCCCCGCCCAGGCGAGCCAACCTGCTCCTGATCCTGGTCCTCGTGCCCTTCTGGACCTCGCTCCTCGTGCGCACGACCTCGTGGATCGTGCTCCTGCAGAACCAGGGCGTCCTCAACGACACGCTCGTCTTCCTGGGCTTCATCGGGGACGACGGACGGCTGGCCATGATCTACAACATGACCGGTACCTTTGTGGCCATGACCCACGTGCTGCTGCCCTTCATGGTGCTGCCGCTCTACTCGGTCATGAGCGCCATACCGCGGGTCCAGACGAGTGCGGCGGAGTCGCTGGGCGCGACCCCGTGGCAGTCCTTCTGGCGCGTGTACTGGCCGCAGACCCTGCCCGGCGTGGGAGCCGGCTGCCTGCTCGTGTTCATCCTCGCCATCGGGTACTACATCACGCCGGCCCTGGTGGGCGGAAGCACGGGGCAGCTCATCTCCAACATGATCGCCTTCCATATGCAGTCCTCGCTCAACTGGAGTCTCGCCGCGGCGCTGGGCGGGATCCTGCTGCTCTGCGTGGCGGGGCTTTACGTGCTTTACGACCGGCTCGTGGGCATCGAACGGATGAGGCTGGGCTGATGACGACGATGACGAAAACAACGACGACCGCCGGCCACGGTTTCTGGCGCATCGCCTACCTCGGATTCTGCGCGCTCGTCTTCGCCTTCCTGATCGCGCCGATCCTGGTGATCGTGCCGCTGAGCTTCAACGCGGAGCCCTATTTCACCTTCACCGAGGGCATGCTCCACCTGGACGCCGACGCCTGGTCCCTGCGTTGGTACCGCCAGATCATGGAGGACGAGGAGTGGTCGCGGGCACTGGCGAACAGCCTGCTCATCGGGGTCTCCGCCACGGTACTCGCCACGGGGCTCGGCACGCTCGCCGCGCTGGGCCTGTCCAGCCCGGGCATGCCGGCCCGCCGTTTCGCCACGGGGCTGCTGATTTCTCCCATGGTCACGCCCGTCATCATTTCGGCCGCGGGGATGTTCTTCTTCTACTCCAGCCTGGGACTGGCGCAGACCCACCTCGGGCTGATCCTCGCTCACGCCGCCCTGGGCACGCCGTTCGTCGTGATCACGGTCACCGCCACGCTTGCCGGGTACGACGAGAACCTTTCACGGGCAGCCGCGAGCATGGGCGCGGGCCCCCTGACTGTCTTCCGCCGCGTCCAGTTCCCCCTCATCGCGCCGGGAGTCGTCTCCGGGGGGATCTTCGCCTTCGCCGCGTCCTTCGACGAGGTCGTCGTGGTGCTCTTCATGGGTGGGATCGAGCAGCGGACCATTCCGCGCCAGATGTGGTCGGGCATCCGCGAGGAGATCAGTCCCGCCATCCTGGCCGTGGCCGTCTTCCTCATCGTCTTCGCGGTGGTGTTCCTGTTGACCGTGGAGTGGCTCAGAAGGCGGAACGCGCGGTAGGGGTGCGAGGGAGGACGGGTTTCCTCATTCCTCTGTTGATAACTTCCTCGGGTCTCTTAATTGCAGGCTTCAGTTTTATTTGTTGAGTAATAACCCTTACTCTTGTACATAACAAACAACTCGTCGTGAACCTTCTGCCAATACACTATATCGTTATCAATCTCTTCATCGACAACAGTACCGGAGTACGGTGTATCCCTTAACGTTTTTAGTTTCAGTTCTACGTTGAACATGGCCGTCCTGATCCGGATTCTTGATGCGTCATTGTATTGTCTGCTGAATGCGGTCACTACTGACCTTCCCGGATTTCATTCGCGGTTAAATTGAAATAACCCTCGATCTTAGCGATACGTTGTTCCACGTCACCGATACGGTTTTCTATCCTGTCCAACCTGTTGCGGACCCCGGTTTCAAAGAAAATGTATAGACTGAACGCGCCAGCTATGATGGCCGCGCCGACGGCTCTATCCTCCCATGACCTCGTAGTTGTCATGTCCTACCCTCCTGCTCTCTACGTTAGACTCTGTTTCTACATTTCTGATGTCGTTTCAATTCCCTCTAAGTTCAAGCGTACCTTAAACATACCGAATTGTTGACATATTGTCAATACTGTCAAACCTGTTGCAGAAGATTTCTCGTTATTCCGCGCCGTTCATATACTCGTTCATCAGCGAGTGGAAGTGGTGCACGCCGTTCTCCCGCTTTACGGAGAACCGGCCCTGGTTGTAGGACGCCGACTGCAGCCCGCGCTGCACGTGCTCGCAGATGAAGATGTCCTCCTCCTGGATCTCGTCGCCGAAGTCCACCAGGTTTTCCACGTCCTGTTCCATGTCGGGCGACAGGTACCATTCGAAGATGGTCAGGCAGCGGTCGTGGCCCAGGGGCACCACCAGGTTGGTCTGCATCTGGCCCAGGTAGATGTTGAGCATGAGCGTGGGGAAGACCCAGTAGTACTGCGTGTCGCCCTGGTCCTGCTCCGTCGGCAGGTAGCGGCGCGGTCCCTTGTATCCCTTCTTCTCCGGGCCGTAGATCGGGGCGTGCTGGATGGAATAGTAGCGAAAGGGCTCCACGCGGTAGGCGTCGTAGTCGATCTCGCGGTACAACCCCGGGTGCACGACCGGCAGGTGATAGCCTTCCAGGTAGTTGTCCACGTACACCTTCCAGTTGCAATCCATCTCGTAGTCGCGGCGCTTGGTCCACTTCATCTCGCCGATGTTGTGGCCGGCGGCGCGTTTTCCGATATCGCCCAGAAAGGCCTCCAGGGGCGGGGCGGTCTGGTCCAGGTTCACGAAGAGCAGGGGTCCCCACTGGCTGACGCGCACCGGTTTGAGCGCCATGGCGCAGCGGTCCAGGGCCTGCACTTCCTCGAACTCCGGCGCGTGGCGCAGCGAGCCGTCCAGGTTGTAGGTCCAACCGTGGTAGTAGCAGACGAAGGTCCGCCGGTTGCCCTGCTCCAGGGCCACGGGGCCGGCCCGGTGCCGGCACACGTTGAAGAACGCGCGGACCACGTCGTCGGCCCCCCGGGCGATGACCACCGGCTCTCCCGCCACGTCCACCGTGAAGTAGTCCCCGACGCGGGCTACCTGGTCCGCCCGACCCACGAGCTGCCACGTCCTGCGGAATATGTCCCTGTATTCCCGCTGCAGGAACTCCGGATCGGTATACCAGGAAGACGGAATCGTCCAGGCGGTCTCGATGTTCTCGTCGAAGGGGTGGTCTTTCATGCCGTCGTTCTCCTCAACGGGCGCCGGTCGGTACGCGCGAGCTTCGGTCTCCTCGCCGGGTGCCGGGCGGGTTCCCTTGGACATCTGCCTGCGCGCCGGCCGGCGCTTCACCGGGCTTCCGTTGCAATTTCACCATAAACGGGACACCGGGCCAGCGATCCCTGGCTACAGCGCGTCCGGATCCACGGCCTCCGGCACCTCGGCCGAGGCAGGCGTCCCGGCGGGCGGCTGCGCATCGGGGACCAATACCTCCGGAATGGGAAGGCCCCGGTCGGACAGTTGCGTCTCGATGCTGGAACCGTCGCCCACGAGCAGGTAGCCCGCGCGCCGCGCATCGAGGTACTTGCGGGCGGTGGACCGCACCTCCTCCAGGCTGACGGACTGCAGGTTCTCCACCGCGTCCCGCATGTCCGACATGGGCCGCTCCGAGCTCCACAGGGCGCCGATGCTGCCCGCGATGCGTCTCAGGGATTCGAACCGCTGGGCGTAACCGCGGATACGTCCGGTGCGCGCTTCCTCGAGTTCCTGTGCGCTCACCGGCCGTTCACCGCCCAGTCCCGCCATTTCGGACATCAGTTCCCTCACGACCTCGCCGGTCTTGTCCGCCTGGATCGACGTCTGCACCTTCCAGTACCCGGAGACGCCGAGAAGGCCCAGCGACGTGGATACGCCGTAGGTATAGCCCTTTTCCTCCCGCAGGTTCTGGTTGAGGCGGGACTGGAATCCGCCGCCCCAGATCGCGTCCACGAGCCGGAGGGCGTGGTAGTCGGGCGTATCGCGGCTCGGCGCTTCGATGAACTGGCAGACCACGGTCTGCGGCGCGCCGGGTCGGTCCACCAGGTAAATACGATTCGATTTCCGGTCCGGGGAGGGTTCCGGCACCTCCTTCGCGGGCCGGACGTCCCCTCTCCACGAGCCGAAACGCTGGTCCGCCAGCTTCATCGCCTGGTCGCGGTTAATGTCGCCCACGAACACCAGGGCGGACTGGTCCGGCCGCCAGTTCTCCTCGTAGGCCCGGGCGATCTCGTACCGGGTCATTTCGGCGACGGAAGACGCATAGCCCTGCACCGGCCGGCCATAGGGATGATCCTCGCCGAACACCAGCCCGGGGCACAACCGCTGGGCGAGAGACTGGGGATGGGAGGCCTGTTGCTTGAGGTAGTCGAGGTGGCGGTGGCGTTCCCGTTCCAGTTCCTCTTCGGGGAACAGGGGATTGCGCGCGACGTCGGCGAATAGGGCCATGGCGGCTGAAAGCTTGTCGGTCAACACGTCCATCCCGATCCGGGCGGACTCGAGATACATGGATTTGCCGATGACCGTGCCCAGCCGGCTCAGGGCCTCGTCGAGGTCCAGCGCGCCATAGCCCCGCGTGCCCTTGTCCATGGTCTGAAGCATGAGCTGGGCCATCCCGCACCGGTCGGGGGGATCGTGCACGCCGCCGGACTTCACGTTCAGCGAAACGGCGACCTTCGGCAGGTCGTGGTGCTCGACGACCAGCACTTCCAGGCCGTTGTCCAGCCTGTCCTCGTGCACTTCCGGCGTCTGAAAGGGCGTGTCCGACCCGAGCGCCGGGACCGCGGACCGGTCGAGGACGCCATTCGAGGCCGCCTGCGCGGGTCCATCGCTCTCCGCCTGTGTGGATGCCGCTCCTGCCGCCTGAGCGGACGCGGTGCCCGCCGCCTGCTCCGCGGCCGCGCCTGCCCCGGCCACTCCGGCCACCGCCTTCGGGAGTGTATCGGGGAAGTACCTGAGCGTCAGGCCGTGGCGGGACACCAGCCACCGCTTTACCGCTTCGGCGATCTTCGAACCGGTCAGGTTCCGGAACCGGTCGTGCTCGACGTGGAAGTACCCCGGATCTTTCTTGTAGGTATTTGATTCGTTCAGCCGGTCCGCCTTGCCGCCGAAACCGCCGATGCGCTCCAGGCTGGAGACGTACTGGTATTCCCACACCGTGCGGGCGCGCTCCACCTCGTCACGGGTCGGGCTGCCGGACGCCAGTCTCGCGATCTGGCCGTTGACCAGGTCCTCGACCTCCAGGACGTCGCAGCCCGGCCGGACGGTCGCGATGACGCCGAAGAGGCCGGCGATCTCTCTTGCGAAGTTGAAGACGCTGACCTCGGTGCACAGTCGCCGATCATAGACCAGCAGTTTTTCAAGACGGGAGGACAGGCCGTCGCCCAGTACGGCCGCGGCCGCGTCGAGGGCCGTCTCCTCCGCTTCGAAACGCTGCGGCGCCGGCCAGATCATGTGGACCCGGGCCTGGGGCACGCGGTCGGTGACCTCCACGATCTTCCCCTCGGCCAGGGCAGGCACCCAGCGGCGCTGGCGCTCGAGGAGCGGACCCGGTTCAAGCGCGCCGTAGTAGTGGGTTACGCGGTCCCGGGCGAAGTCTTTGTCGAAATCGCCGGCGATGACCAGCGACAGGTTATTCGGCGTGTAGTAGGTCCGGAAGAACTCGGCCACCTCGTCGACCCCGGCCGCTTCCAGGTCCTCGTGCCGGCCGATGACGGGCCAGGAATAGGGATGGCCGGCGGGGTAGAGGTGCTCGTTGACCAGTTCGTACCAGCGGCCGTAGGGCTGATTTTCCGTGGTCTGCCGGCGTTCGTTACGGACGACCTCGCGTTGGTTCTCGAAGTTTTCCCGCGTGAGCGCGTCCGCCAGCGTGGCGACGCGGTCCGACTCCAGCCAGAGCACGTATTCAAGGTTGCCCGAGGGCACGGTGGCGAAGTAGTTGGTGCGGTCGTTGCTCGTGGTACCGTTGACGCCGCCTTCCCGCAGGTTGCCGCCCGCCTGTTCGATGTACTTGAAATATCCTTCCGGCGCGTGCTTCGACCCCTCGAACATCAGGTGTTCGAAGAGGTGGGCGAACCCGGTCCGGCCGGGCCGTTCCACCTTGGAGCCCACGTGGAACCAGTGGTTGACGTGCACCACGGGCAGCTTGCGGTCCACGTGCAGGATGACCTGCAACCCGTTCGGCAGGGTGAACTTCTCGAAGGATACCCGAGGAAGGTCCGATTGGGCCATGGCTTGTCCCGGAATAGGGAAACATGGGGATAGATTGACTAAGAACAAGGATGCCGCGTTATACGCGCTCCAGGACGCCGGACTTCGCCGAACGGTAGGCGGCGTCCAGGATCATGACCGAACGCATGGCCGCGTCACCGGGCGTATAGTTTTCCACGTCCCGTCCGAGCACCAGGTCGGCGAAGTTCTCGGGCGGTCCCTCGCAGTTGTAGGCGCCCGCGTCGATGGCCACGTCGTGGACCTGGTCCCGCCCGTCGTGCCGGTGTATCGCGAGGCGGGCGCGTTCGACGTCGAGCAGCAGCATGCCCTCCGAGCCGAAGATCCGGATGTCGAGCTGGAACATCTGCCCTTCAGGGATGTCTCCCGACCCCGACAGCGCACCGATCACGCCGTCCTCGAAGCGGACCGTCACGGCGTCGTACATCTCCACCCTGGATTCCGCCTCGGTCATCATGGCGAAGACTTCGCGGGGCATCAGGCCCGTGAGCCAGGACATGAGGCCCAGGCTGTGGGACATCTGCGCGTGCCCGTAACCGCCGTCGGCCACCACGGGATCGGCCCAGGTGTCCGGATCGGGCGCGAAGAGGCCCCCGCCGTTGGCCTCGTGGTCGAAGTCCAGTCCCTGGAGCAGGCCCCGGATAGGCGAGGCCATGTGGCAGAGGACGGACTCGATGTTCCCGACGACCCCGGCGTCGAGCTGCCGCTTGGCCTCCTGGATATAGGGCTTGTGGTGCCATCCGTAGGGAACGAGCAGGTGAAGCCCCTTCTCGTCCGCCAGCCGGACCAGTTCCCTGGCGTCGGCGCTCTTCGTGCACATGGGCTTTTCGACCATGACGTGCAACCCGCGCTCCAGCGCCGCGGCGGCGTGCTCGAAGTGCAGCGTATGGGGGCTGGACACCACCACGCCGTCGAGCTCGACCTCGTCCAGCATCCGGCGGTAGTCCTCCGTCCCGTAGGGGACGCCGAAGGCCTCCTGCACCTGGCGCAGTTCATCCGCCCCGAGGCGGCAGACGGCCGACAGTTCCACGTCCCCGGTCTCGTCCGCCCGTTTCTTGAGCACGGGCAGGTGATTGGCCGTCGCCCACCACCCGGTACCGATGAATCCTATGCGTGCCTTATCCATGATGGGTTCCTGTCGATAGATTCCTGTGGTTTTCAGGCCGTGCCGTGTCTTTTAGATCGCGTGCCGCGAAACACGCCGCCCGTCGTGGCGTCCACGATCCAGGCTTCATTCTGCCAGAGCGTGAACCCGTGCGGTTCCGGTCCCTCCACGTCCAGCCGGTCCAGCTGCTCGCCCGTATCGGGGTCGTATAGGAACAAGGCGCGGTGATTGGTCTCCACGCACCAGAGCCTGCCGTTATCCCACGCGATGCCGTGGGGCCGGTCGCCCGGCGCGGGGAAGGACTGCAGCACGGTCCATTCGTCGGGGTCCATGCGGTAGATGGTGGCGTCCGGAGGCGACGACATCCACAGTTCCCCGTCCCGCCATTCAAGGCCGTGGGCGCCGGTTTTCTTCGCGCCCGGCGTGGGGTAGCGCGCCAGCGTCCGGCCGGAGCCGGGATCGATCTTCAGGGTCTCGCAACTGTAGGTGGAGGAAACCCAGAGGTGGACGCCGCTGTGGGTGATCCCGCTGCCCCGGTCGGAATCACTGTCGAAGATCCTGCGCGTCGCCCCGTCCCGGTAATCGTGGAGGCTGATCCGGTTGTCGCCCTGGTCCAGAATCCAGAGGCCCTCGGTAGTGGCCTGCAGCCCGTTGGGATGGGGACCGGGCGCATCGAAGACGTGGCTGAGGGTGAGTTTCATGCTACAGCCTTTCCTTGATCTGGCACTGCTGTACAGGGAAACCGAAAGAGGAATACCATTTCAAAAAATGCACCCGTGCCACCGGGCTGTCAAGGTACAAAGAAGGCGTCTGAACAGGATGTCCGGCGCGTCCATCGGGCGTCGGCGGTGGCATGAAAAAAGAATTGACGCACGGACTTCATTACAATATTTTTAGAAATATGGAAATGATCAATACGGAATTCGTCCCTGCCTCACTCGAGGCCGAACAGAAACACGCCGAAGCGTTCAAGGCGCTGAGCCACCGGACACGGCTGGCGATCTTCTATCACCTTGTCCGCCAGGGTGAAGGGGGAGATTCCGTCGGGAACCTGCAGGAGGCACTCGGCGTGCCCTGGGCGACCCTCTCCCACCACCTGGACGTCCTGCGCCGCGCCGATCTGCTGGCGTCCCGCCGCGAAGAACGGTATATCTTCTACCGCGTGCGGCCCGAACGGGTAAGCGACCTGGTGCGCCTGCTTACCGCCTGCTGTTGAATCACCGGTCGTTGCTAAACCACCGGTCGTTGAACGAAGAACCGGTTCAATTGGAAGAACGCTCTAGCAGTACCGATACCATTCAGGAGGAAGACATGTCAGATTATCCCAAGATCCATCTGTCGTTTCCCGTACGCGACCTGGAACGAAGCGTCGCATTCTACAGAAAACTGTTCGGTGAGGATCCCGTGAAGACCCATCCCGGTTATGTCAAGTTCCTGCCGTCCATCGCCCCCCTGAACCTGGCCCTGTACGCGGATGGGAAGGCCGCGGGCGACGGGGCGAACCATTTCGGCATCGAGGTCCGGGACCACGAAACGGTCCTGCGGCACCTGCTGCGTATCAGGACATCCGGACTGGATACCCGTGAAGAGATGGACTGCGACTGCTGTTACGCCAATCAGGACAAGTTCTGGGTGGAGGACCCGGACGGCCGCGAATGGGAGATCTACGTGCTGAACCGGGACCTGGATGAACCGGGCGGGCGGGATGATGAATCCTGTTGCGCGGAACTTGAACCGGGCGGCCCTTCCGAACAGGCACGTTCGTCCGATGCGACGACGTGCTGCGGCGGCTGAACACGATCCGGCGGCTGCGGACGGCGCACGCTGGCCGGGCGAATTGGACCGAAGTACCGGCCTGCCGCGGACGGCGCACGCTGGCCGGGCGCGCCGGACCGGTCATCATTTGTTTTTGAAACGGGAGCAGACCATGAAGCCAGACACGCTGCTGGTCCACGCGGGGGGAGGACTGGAGCCCGGCTCCGGGGCCATCGCGCCTTCCATTCACCTCTCGACCACCTTCGAGCACACGCCGGAGGGCGAGGCGACGAACGAACACGTCTACATCCGGATGGGCAACCCGAACCAGGACCGGTTGGAAGAGGCCCTGTCGGCCATCGAGGACGGCGCGGTGGCCCTCGTCTACGCGTCGGGCATGGCGGCGGTAACGGGCTGCGTGCAGACGCTCGATCCGGGCGCCCACGTGCTCATGCACCGGGACGTGTATAGCGTCACCCGCGCGGTCGGCAAGGAACTCCTGCCGAACTGGAACATCGAGGTGAGCGACGTGGACATGACCGATCCGGGCGCGGTCAGGCGCGCCATGCGGCCCCAAACGGCGCTGCTCTGGGCGGAGACCCCGTCGAACCCCGCCATGGACGTCATCGACATCGGCGCGGTGGCCGGCATCGCACACGCCGCCTGCGCCCTGCTGGCCGTGGACAACACCTTCGCCACACCGGTGATGCAGCGTCCCCTGCAACACGGCGCCGACATCGTCATGCATTCCATGACCAAGTACCTGGGCGGCCACAGCGACGTGCAGGGAGGCGCGCTCGTGTTCCGTGAAAGCGGAGACCGGGTCGTACGGGCCCGGCGCGTCCGGACGGTCACCGGCGGCGTGCTCTCCCCCTTCAACGCCTGGCTGGTCCTGCGGGGAATGCGATCGTTGGGATGCCGCATGGCGCGCCACGTGGCCAACGCTGAGGCCATTGCCGCGGCGATGGCCGGTCATCCGGGGATCGAGGGCGTCGATTATCCCGGCCTGCCCGATCACCGGGGACACGCCATCGCGACGCGGCAGATGGATGGGTACGGCGGCATGCTGTCCCTGCGGGTCAGAGGCACGCGGGAGGACGCGCTGCGGGTCGCAAGCAAGGTCAGGCTGATTCGGAACGCCACGAGCCTGGGCGGGGTGGAAAGCCTGATCGAGCACCGGCAGTCTATCGAGGGACCCGGCTCGGTAACGGCGCCCAACCTGCTCCGGCTGTCCCCCGGACTGGAAGCGGCCGAGGACCTGATCGCCGACCTGGTACAGGCGCTGGAGTGAAACCGGCGGGAGGCGCGTGGGTTATGCCGCGGGCTGGCAGGTGCCGCAGGGGGCGTATTCTTCCGCCGCCTTGTCGAGCGCGATGGCCCTGGCATTGCCGTTCAGGAAGTGGCAGTCGGACCGGTGGTACTTCGAGCCCCCATCGGTGACGTAGACGATCGGCACATCCAGATCCTCCTCTGACTTCGAGGGCCAGAACCTGTTGTTGACGGTCAGTTCGATGCCCTTTTCGAGCAGTTCTTCCGCCATCGCCCGGATCAGTCTGCGTTTGTGCCAGGTGAGGGCGGTGAGCGCCGCCGTGGCAGCCACGGCAATGATCAGTCTTAACATGGTTTCCTTATCCTTTTATACAAGGTCTTCGTCTTCTTGCACGGCCTGGTCGACGAAACGTGTCGCCGGGATTCGGATAACGGTCCAATATAATGAATACGACCATGAAAAACAAGTGGGGAATACGCCGGGCAGGCGGGTTCTCGCCGTCTCCGGAGCCTTGACAGCGCGCGATCCGGTCCATATTATAAGTCGTTTTACAAATCGTTCTGAATGACCCGCTTAACTGCGTATTACCGAGTTTTACATTCAACCGGACGATAAGACATACTGGAGTAATCATGTCAAAGATCAGACTGGGTCTGGTGGGCTGCGGCGGCATGGGGCACCGGCACCTCTACGGCCTGGCCGAACTGCACCGCACCGGTCTCTGCCGGTTCGAACCCGTGGTGGCCTGCGACCCCCGCAGGGAGAACGCCGAATCCCTGGCCGGTCACGTCGAAGACCATTTCGGCATCCGTCCCGCGGTGGTCGCGAGCCTGGACGAGGTGGACGCCGGCGACCTGCAGGCCGTCGACATCTGCACCGATCCCCGCCACCATCACACGGTGTGCGCCGATGCGGCGTCCCGGGGATGGGACGTGATGACAGAGAAGCCCATGGGGCTCACGGTCCGCGCCTGCCGCCTCATGCGCGAAGCCACGGACGGGGGCGGGCGCATCCTGTCCGTCGCGGAGAACTACCGCAGGGATCCGGTGAACCGGCTTGCCAAGGCCCTGCTGGACGCCGGCGTGATCGGCACGCCCCGGTACATGGTCCATAATACCGCCGGCGGCAGCAACAAGATGCTGATCACCGTGTGGCGGCACCTGAAGAATGTCAGCGGCCTGCTGCTCGACGTGGGCGTTCATTTCGCGGACATCCTGGAGTACTTCATGGGTCCGGTGTCGGACATCTACGCCCAGACGCGGCTCCATGAGAAGATACGCTACAACGACATGGCGGGCAAAGATCCCGCGACGGCTTCCCGCAATTCGCCGGCCGGGGTCTACGAGCACTGGCAGGCGGAGATGCCCGCTGAATTCGAGGTGACCGCCGAGGATGCCGCCTATGCCACGCTGACCTTTCAGAGCGGCGCGGTCTGCCAGTACCTGGAAGAACACGCGACCTTCGGCAAAGGATTCTGGCACCGTGGCATTTACGGTTCATCCGGGTCGATGGAACTGCCCGGCGACCGTTCCGGCCAGCCATTCACCATTGCCCTGGAAGGCAAGACCATCGAGGGAGACGCCCTCCTGGACCTTGTGCCGGATTTCGCCCTGGATGAGGCGACGGCGGCGCTGTTCGGTGGCGAACGCATGTGGAAATACAGTTTCCCATTCCCGGAAACGGACCGCAAGATCATCGCCATCGAGTATGCCGATTTCGCGGAGGCCATCGACGAAGGCCGCCAGCCTGAGGTCGACGGCTACATGGGCATGCGTTCGGTCGCCGTCTCCTACGGCATCATGGAATCGGGACAGGCCGGCAGGGCCGTCACCATGGACGAGATCATGGCGGACGAGACCAACGGCTATCAGCAGGAAATCAACGACAGCCTGGGCATCTGAAGTAGAGACGCCCGAGGCGGGGTTGAGTCACGGCATGGCCGGCCGGCATTTCGGCCGCAGAGACGGAGATTTATGAAACTAGGTTACTCCACCTGGGGCATGCCGGACGTCGAATTGGACGAAGCGGTGCCCCACCTGGCTTCCCTGGGATACGACGGCATCGAAATCACCGTCATCCCGGGCTATGTCACGGAACTGGGCACACTCGAAGCCGAGGAACGCCGCCGGATCCGCGGCCTCTTCGCAAGGCATGGCGTGGAGATGCCCGCTATCGCCGGGCACACAAGCCTCCTCGAGCCCGACGTGCGCCTGCACGCCGCCAACATGAAAAGGCTCAAGGATACCGTGGAACTCTGCGCGGACCTGACCATGGACCATCTCGTGCCCTGCCTGGACACCACGCCCGGCGGACGGCCGGAGGACTGGACCGCCGTGCGGGACCGGCTGCTGAACGAGGTGGGCGATCTCGTGGACTACGGCGCCCGCCACGGCGTGGTCATCGCCATGGAGCCCCACATCGGCTGCTGCCTTTGCGACGTGGAGCGGACCCTCTGGCTGCTCGAACTGATCGATTCCGAGTACCTGAAACTCAACTACGACATCAGCCACTTCGACGTGGCCGGCGTGCCCACGGCAGATAGCGTGGCGGCCCTGGCGCCCCACACCGTGCACACCCACGTGAAGGACCAGCGCGGCCGGGCGCCCGATTTCGAGTTCCTGATCCCCGGCGAGGGCGATTTCGACTACGTGGAGTACCTGGACGCCATGCAGGCGGCGGGATACGACGATTACATCACCGTGGAAGTCAGCATGATGGTACAGCAGCGTGAGGACTACGATCCCCTGGACGCGGCCGGACTGGCCTGCCGCACCCTGGAGGCCGCTTTCGAGGCGTCGCGAGCCGAGCGGACTTAGGGGGTCGTCACGCGCGGACCGACGGGGACGCCAGGAACACCCGCCGGACGCCGCGGGACGCCGGGAGGGACGCCGCGAACACCCGCCGAACGCCGCGCGAAAGTTTATATTTAAAAAGTAAATTGAATTGAATCGTGGGTCGCGCAGGTATAATATACGATCATCGCTTGAATGATCGTGACGTTCATCAAACCCGAGGAGGCATCACAGTCATGTACGATCCCGTACTCGTTGAACCCATGCGCCGGGAGCTGACGGACCTGGGCGTGGAGGAACTGAAGACCGCCGACGAGGTGGACGCGCTGTTGGAGGAGCACGAGGGTACGGCGCTGGTCGTGGTCAATTCCGTCTGCGGTTGCGCGGCGGCCAATGCCCGGCCGGGCGTCGCCATGGCCCTGCAGAACAAGAAGAAGCCGGACCGGATCACCACGGTCTTCGCCGGCATGGACCTGGAAGCCACGAGCAAGGCGCGGGATTACTTCAAGGGGTTTTTTCCGTCGTCTCCGCAGATCGCGCTGATGAAGGACGGCCAGGTGGCGTTCATGCTGGAACGCCATGACATCGAGGGCCGCACGGCGCTCGACGTGGCCGAGCGGCTGATGCTGGCCTTCAACGAACACTGCTGAAAACCGGCCGGACCTATTCCTTCTCGTACTCCGCCGTGCAGGTCGTGTGGATGCCGCCGCGGACCCGGTAGTCGGTGCTGACCGTCATGCGGACCGGCCGTACGGCGGCGACGAGGTCGTCGAGGATCCGGCGCGTGACATGCTCCTGCACCATGCCGACGTTCCGGTAGGAGAGCAGGTAGTACTTGTAGGACCGCAGTTCGAGGACCTGCTCGTCCGGCACGTAGGACACGATCACCTCACCGAAATCCGGCAGCCCCGTCCAGGGGCAGACCGCCGTGAACTCGTCCGTATCGATATCCACGTCGAGGGGATCGCCCTTCGATTCGTAGGGGAAGGTCTCCAGGACCTCGGGCTTGATGGCCTCGGGGCCGTCGAAGTCGAACTGCTTATGTCGGGGTTCGATGTCCATGAGGTTTGTTGAGGCGGATTGCACAGGGTTGAATGCCGCTCATAGAAAAACATTAAAGCGCGCCCGTTTCTATTTTGTCAACCATGTGCTGAAACGCTCGTTGATTTCCTCTCCGTTGTCGCTCCACCACTGCCAGTTGTTATGCAGGGCACGTGCCATGTTTTGCGGACCTGTCGGCAAGTGCGGCATCATTTCCACTCCGGTTTCGGCGTGTACACTGATGAGCTGCATGGCCGATCGGCGTGTAGGACTGTACGCAATGTACCTGGTCAATTCTGCCATCGACCGGGCCGATGAAGCAAAGTCCACGAAACGATGTGCGGCTTCGAGGTTCTGTGTGCCTTCTACGATGCCGTAGGCGCCCATCTTCAGTATCTGTCCGTCCCAGACGATTACGAACGGTTGACCTTCCTTCGCCTGGGCGTTGAAGATACGGCCATTGTAAGCCGTAGTCATAGCCACTTCGCCGTCGGCCAGCAATTGAGGCGGCTGTGCACCGGTATCCCACCATACGACGTGTTCTTTAATGGTATCCAGTTTTTCAAACGCTCGGTCTACGCCTGCTTCCGTGTCCAGGACGGCGTATACTTCTTCGACACGTACTCCGTCGGCCATTAGCGCAAATTCGAGGTTACCTTGCGGCACGCGCCGCAAGCCCCTTCGACCCGGAAATCCGGCCATGTCGAAAAAGTCTTTGATCGTTGTGGGCATTATGTCACCGATGTTCTTTTCGTTGTAGGCGAACACCGTAGAGAAATACAACTTGCCCACACCGCATTCGGTAATCGTTCCCGAATCGAAATCCTTGTGTGCGGGCGTACCATCGGACCCTGGTGAGTAGCGTTCGGTTTCTATCGGCACGATCAAACCTTCGTCACAGGCTCGAACCAGCTCGGCCATTTCGAAATCGACCACATCCCAATACACTTTACCGATCTCGACCTGCGAGCGTACCTGGGCCAATCCACCGTTGAAATGGTCCATGTCTACACTTATACCGGACTCGACCTCGAAGCGACTGTGGATGGCTTTCTCACTGGCCTGGGCGAACGACCCGCCAAAGCTGACCACGGTTACAGATTGGCCGTTCACAGGCGGCGTAAACAAAACCAGCGAAAATAACACGAATAATCGTAACATTCAGACTTCTTTTGGCTGAAGAATGGAAAGGTGCCTGGTATTCAGCGCGATTCCTTTTCCCTCAAACTCACACCCGGCCCGTGATGTCAGGCGCCTCGGGGTCGACGCTGCCGCCCTCCGGCTGGGAGGCGACGGGCCGGCAGGGCATTTCAGTATAGGAATTATACGCGACGTCGAGCCAGGGCGTTTCGATGGGACGGTGGTCTTCGTGCCGGCTGTTCATCACGGCGTCGACGATGCCCGTGACCAGCAGCGTCCGCTCGGGCGGATACGGCGCGGCGCCCGTCTGGAAGAATCGCTGTATATTGGCGCACAGGTAGCCGAAGTGGGCGTGGTTGCCCTCGCGGACCAGGTTGAATACGGCCCCGTGCACGCGGCCGTCGACACGGGCGGCGTAGGCCCAGGTTTCGATGTAGCCGCCGAGCATGAGGGTCGTCGTCCGCAGTCCGTCGCGCCGTTCCACCAGGAAGGCCGCCGGTTCTTTTGCGTGATCCCGCGCCGATCCTTCGGGCTTGCCGGGGATGGCGTCGAGTGCTGACTCCATCAGGTCCCGCGACCACAGGCCCTCCTCGCAGGCCCGCCACATTGCATCGCCTTCCAGGCACTGCACCGAAGCCACGCCCGTCTCCCCGCCGATCCGCCGCTCGACCATGCACTGCAGCGCCTCCAGGGTATGGTAGCCGTAGGATTCGATCCCGCCGAACCCCACGGTGAGCGCCTCCTCGACGTTGGTTTCCAGATCGTACTCGATCCAGGGATCCCGCCAGGCCAGGGGCAGGGAGGAGCCGGCCATCAGAGGGATGTCCAGTTCCTCCGCCCGGCTCCACATCCACTGGGCGTCCCGGAAATCGTAGGCGAGGTGCTTGTCGCTGAACACGGGCACGGACCGGCCGCTCTCGGCGAAGACGCCGGCGATCTGCTCGAAGAAGTACCGCCGCGGATACATGTGGCGGCCCCGCTCGTTCCACGGGTAGTCGCCGTGCTCGCCGATGAGCAGCACCGCGTCCACCCCGAGGCTGTCGCCGCCCGCGTGCAGCGCCCGGCGGATGCTCGGGTAGACGGGCACGCCGAACTTCTCGGCCAGTCGCAGGCCGATGTCGTTCTCGAGGACATGGTCGATGTAGAGGGATACGACGTCCACTTCGGGAGCGAAGTATCCCTCGTCGACCGACCAGCCCTTCAGGAACTTGGAGACGATGACGTCCGCGTGTGCGCCGGGGAAGTAGATCGTGCAGACGGCGGCGACGCGAAGGCGCTTGACCATGAGTCCCTGGTCTCCGTCAGCTTCCGAGAACAGGTTCTTCGACCGGCACTTCCGCGGGGGCCTCCGCGGGCACTTCCGTGGGACGGTCCGTCTGCTTGCCGTACTCCTCGATGAACTCCTCCACCAGGCGCCGGCATACGTCGTCGGCGTACTGCTCGGGCGGGGACTTCATGAAGTAGGACGATGGGCCGAGCTGGGGGCCGCTGAGGCCGTTGTCCAGGGCCAGCTTGCAGCACCGCACCGCGTCGATGACCACGCCGGCCGAATTGGGCGAATCCCAGACTTCCAGCTTCAGTTCGAGGTTCAGCGGCACGCCGCCGAAGGTCTCGCCTTCCATGCGGATGTGGCACCACTTGCGGTCCTCGAGCCACGGCACGTGATCGCTGGGACCGACGTGTATGTTGTCTTCGCCCATGTCGTAGCTGAGCTGGGACGTCACTGCGTTGGTCTTGCTGATCTTCTTGGATTCGAGCCGCGAGCGTTCCAGCATGTTGTAGAAATCGGTGTTGCCGCCGAAGTTGAGCTGATAGGAGCGCAGGACCTTGACGCCGCGGTCCGCGAACAGGCGCGTAAGCACGCGGTGGGTAATGGTGGCGCCCACCTGGGACTTGATGTCGTCGCCGATGATGGGCAGGCCGTGCTTGCGGAACCGCTCCGGCCAGTGCCCCGTGCTCGCGATGAAGACCGGGACGCAGTTCACGAAGCCGCAGCCGGCCTGCAGGATCTGCTCCACGTACCACTTCGTGGCTTCCTCGCTGCCCACGGGCAGGTAGCTCACCACCACGTCCGTCTTCGTGTCCTTGAGCACCTCGACCACGTCGACGGTGTCGCCCGCGTCTTTCTCGATGACCTCGCTGAGATACTTCCCGAGACCGTCGTGGGTCATGCCCCGCTGCACCGGCACGCCCAGGTTTGGCACGTCGGCGAACTTCACCGTGTTGTTGGGATGGGCGAAAATGGCCTCGCTGAGGTCCTTGCCCACTTTGTCCGCGCCTACGTCGAATGCGGCCGAAAACTCCACGTCGCTGATGTGGTAACCGCCCAGGTTGGCGTGCATCAGGCCCGGAATAAACTCGTCCTGCGCGGCGCTGCGGTAGTACTCGACGCCCTGTACCAGGGACGAGGCGCAGTTGCCCACGCCAACGATGGCCACTCTGACTTTGCTGCTCATGTTTTCCCCGCTTTCCTTCCGTCGCCGGGCCCGCGACATACACACGCTTCACGCGCACCTGTCACGCGCACCGCGTCACGCGCTCCCGGAGTATTGAAGAATGAATGAAATGCTCAATGGGACCTCGTAAACATCTATCGCAATAAGAAAGCCCGATTTTCATATAAATCAAATAAATAATTGTTAT